>DASXSW010000400.1:0-22143 GCA_036505755.1 Binatia bacterium
AAAGCGTTGTATCGCTCGACGGTTGCTTGCAAAGTTGCGCCCTTCATCGGTTTCGCCTGATATTCGTTATCGATTGCCGCGGCTAGTTCCGTAACCGTATTCGCGGTGAAGAAGTAGCCGTCCGGATCGACGTGCGGCGGCGTCACCTTCCATCCTTCCCGTTGGACGGCGTCCGCGTCGAAGATCGCCCACATCGGCCCGGCGCAATAATCGGGCGGCTCCGAGTACTCGTTCATCGCCATGGCCGCGTTGAAAAAGTTGTGCTTTGTTGGACTGAACTTGATATTCTCGCTGTTGCGATAATCGTTTGGCGTATACGGGTCGATTTGATGTCCGAGGTTGCCGTGCGGCGGATCACCCTTGGTTTCATCGTAAAATCGCTTGCCGACCTGATTCACTAAGATCAGATCCTGCCAATCCTTAACGTTGAACCCGGTGGCGCGCACGAGTGGAAATATCGGACTCTCAACCTTCCACGCGACGTAATTATACTTCGTGGCGAGGGCACGTTGTGTACGAATGGTCGCGCCGTTTTCCAGAGTTTGGTTAACCAGACCCCACAACGAGGCACCGATCGCCATTGCGGCAAGCTCACCGCTGGCGTCTTGATAGCTATACGGTTCGCCGCCGACTTGGAGCATGGCGGTCAGCCTTGGATCGAACATGCGGCGAAAATTTAAATTGCTTGTGCTGCCTCCGGTGGCGACGATGACCGCCTTGGTCGCGCGCAGATTCATTGTCGGCTTAGTACTTTCGATGTTGCCATCCGAACGAAAGCTCTTTAATGGAGTTGTTGCCCCAGGCATGATTCTCGGCGTGTGCTCCGCCGTGATGCCGATCACTCTCGCGGCTTTTTTCTGCGTCGACGGTTCACGGATCAGGCTAGTCATTTTATAGTTCAGTAAGAATCGTACGCCCTTGGCGCGCGCGCTCGCCTCGAGCGGCCTGATTACGCCTGTGCCAGCGGCGGCGTTGGGACTCTCCAGCCCTGCGCCTTTGGTCCAGAACGCGTGATTCTCGCGCGGCGCGGAATTACCGGTCGTGGATGCGCCGTGATTGTCCGGCGGTACATCCTTAAACTCGACACCGTTGGCCAGCAAAAATTCATAGGTAAGCGCGCAATGATCGGCGAAGGCACGCATCACGGCGCGGTCGTTGTAGCGGTAATCGGGCCAACCGTTAGGCTGGACAATCGACCAATCGGTCAGATCGGAAAAAACGGTGTCCGGCGAGTCTGGTATTCCATATTTTTTCTGGGCGCTGGTACCGCCACCCAGAGCCATATGGCCGCCGCTTAAGATTGCATGTCCACCGATGTCGTAATTTGTTTCAACAACAATGACAGATGCTCCGCGTTCGACCGCCTTAATCGCGGCAGGAAGCCCCGCCGCTCCCGACCCGATGACTATGACGTCAGCTTCTAGGTCCCAGCCCCGGCCATTATTGGTTTCAGCGCGCTCCATGTTTCATCCTTCTCCAAAAGTTCAGAATCGCTTACAACTCTAAAAGTAAAAATACAACCGAGAGGTGAGTTTGATCATGACGCCCGTTCTTGCGACTGTGCTTTTGGCGTGGTATCGGCATGCTCAAGAGTGCCCTTCAGCACCCGAGCTCGATCTGCAGCGAATACCCGGCTGGAGTGCAAACATCGACTGAGTTAATGTATCTCGATAGAAGCTAGGATTGGTACCCGAGGAGAGACTGGCATGGCAACAGCGAGATCGATCAAATACAACGTCGGCGGCGTTGCTCTGGACCGCCCGTTCAAGATTCGCCGACTCGGCCACTTCGGTTTCAATGCGTCGGACTTGGAGGCCAGCCGGCGTTTCTATTTTGATCTGCTCGGCTTCTTTATCACCGAACCTGCCGGTGCAGGATTTTTCGGTAGACACGCCGGGGATCATCACTCCTTCGCATTGTTCGACAGGAAGAAATTCAACGACCGCCAATACGCGGGTCAAAACGCCAAGCACTTCCGACCGGAGAACGACATCAACCAAATCACCTGGCAAGTCCAGAGCATCACGGAAATGGCGGAAGCCAGCAAATACTTTCGCGATCTGGGAGTGGAGATTATGCGCGAAGGCCGGGCCGGCGGGGGAGGTTCGCAATTTCACCTCTATGTGTGGGCGCCGGACGCGCAGATCTTTGAACTATATTACGGCATCGAGCAAATCAGCTGGAACGGCTACGCCCGCCCAGTGCCGATGAGACATGGTAGTGCGAATCCACCGACAGAGCCTCAGCTTCCCGACTACGAGCTCGTCCGCAGTGACATCGAGAAAGGCATCAACGTGCTTGACGGTCGGCGCTACGTGAGCTCGATGCCGCTTAAATACACCGTCGATGGTGTATTGCTCCCCCAGCCTTTCAAGATCACTCGGGTCGGTCCGGTAAATCTTTTCGTCGACGACTATGAATCGTCGAAGCGCTGGTATGAGCAAATCGCCGGCTTCACTTTGACTGAAGAAGTCGAATGGCAGAATGAACGGTGCGCGTTTCTGCGCTGTGACAACGAGCATCATTCCCTCGCCCTTTTCCCTAAATCTTGGCGCAAGAAATTGGGTCTCAGCGAGACGACATCCAACATGTCATTCGGTCTACAACTCGCCAATTACCGGCAACTGAAAGGTGCTGTGAGTTTCCTGCGCGAGAATGGCGTGCGGGTCGAGACCGGTATAATCCCGCCGGAGTTACATCCGGGGATCGATTATGCCGCCTACGCCTTCGACCCGGACGGCCACTGCCTCGAGCTCTACTACTACATGGAGCAGGTGGGCTGGGACGGCCGACCGCGTCCCAAGGAGTTACGCCGCAAGGTCGATCCAAACAACTGGCCAGAGATGCTCGATCCGTTGTCGGACACCTACACCGGCGAGCCATTCATCGGCCCGTGGGCCTAAGATGGTAAGGAGCGCAGCGCTCCTTACTCTTTTCCCAAAGCTGCAATTGTCTTGCCCGGTAGTTTGATATATAGCAGGCGAAGGTTGGACTCGAGTCGAGAGTTTCATGTCTGGCGTTAAGCTGCATGACGCGCGGCAGGCAGTAAGAGGGCACGATTTATGTTTGCTCTGATGATGCGAAACCCAGCCCAGTGGCTCTTCCTGTTGACCACCGCAACTTTGGCCTATTTGGTACTGCCGCCGTTCTTTTTCATCCTGCACACCAGCCTGGTTACCGATCGCGGCTTACAAGCCGGCAGCTTTACGATCCAACACTTCGTCAACATCATCGACTCCCTCGGCGACGTCAAGACACTGCTCAGCAACTCGTTGATATTTTCGCTTGGTAGCGCCGCTGTCGCGCTGAGCTATGGCACGGCGCTAGCTTGGCTTGCCGAGCGCAGCGATGCGCCGTTTCGCAAACTTGCATACGTTTCGGCCTACGTCTCATTTGCGATACCAGGAATTATCAAGGTCGTCGGCTGGATCATGCTGCTCGGACCCAAAGCGGGGATGTTGAATGCTTTGGGCGTAGCGTTAACCGGCCAAGCATTTTTCAACATTTTTTCTCTAGGCGGTATGGTGCTGGTGGAAAGCTTTCTCTGGATACCCATCGTTTTCTTGCTGATGTCCACGCCCTTCCGCGCCATGGACCCATCTCTGGAAGAGGCCGCGACCACGGCGGGCAGCAGCAGTTGGCAGGTTTTCCGTCGTGTTACGTTTCCCCTCGCCGTGCCGAGCGTTTTGGCAGTGTTGATTTTGACCATCATTCGTTCTTTGGAAGCTTTCGAGATTCCCGCCCTAATCGGCATTCCCGCCGGCGTCGAAGTGCTGACGACTAAGATTTACTTGCAGATCAAAGGCGGCCTCATTCCCAAGTACGGCGAAGCCAGCGCTTACTCGATTATTCTCATCGTGCTGGTCGCCGTCGGGCTCATTCCTTATTACCGGATCACGAGCAAGACCTACAAATTTACGACGATTAGCGGCAAGAATTTTCGCCCGCACCGTATCGCGCTTGGCAAGTGGCGCTGGCTTGGCGGTGGTCTGATGATGGTTTTGCCGCTGCTACAATTTTTACCGATTGTGGCGATCGCCTGGTCGTCGCTTCTTCCCTTCGCCCAAGTGCCGTCCCGCAAAGCGCTGGAGCTATTGACGTTCAACAACTACATAGCGGCATTTAATGACAGTAGTGTCATTCGCTCCGTGACGAACAGTCTGACCGTCAGCATATCATCGGCGACCGCAGCGGTTGCGATCACATTCTTTGCCGCGTGGCTGATCGTCCGCGCATCGATTAAAGCGCGCTGGGTTTTAGATCAAATGGCCATGCTGCCGCTGGTCTTTCCGGGCATCGTCATGGGGATCGCGATATTGAAAATGTATCTCCTATTGCCTGTTCCCGTTTACGGCACGATCTGGATACTGGTCCTCGCATTTATCGCGCGCTATCTGCCCTATGGGATTCGCTTTAGTCATTCCGCGCTCCTGAGCTTGCATAAAGAGCTTGAAGAGGGCGCCATGGCGAGCGGCGCCAGTTGGTTTCAAATGGTTCGCCATGTGGTCGTCCCGCTGATCATGCCTGCATTGCTCGCCGGTTGGATTTATATTTTTCTCATCACCTTCAAAGAACTGTCGATCGCGCTGTTGCTCTACTCGCCCGGCTCGCAGGTGGTGGCGGTGACCATCTGGGAATTGTGGGAAAACGGTCATGTCGGCGAGCTTGCGGCCTTCAGCCTCATCATCACCGTCGGCACAGTGCTCGTCGGCTCACTGTTCCTCAACATAGCGCAGCGCTATGGATTACAGGACTGACTGAAGCGATTGCAGGCTATTGGAACGATTCGAACGCCGAGTCGTTCAAACAGTTCAAACTGTTCAAGCCGTTAATTAACCGCAGGAGGCTTGATCGTGGAATTTACAATCATCGACGCCGACGCCCATCATTTGGACGGGCCGGCGTATAAGGCTTACTTGCCCGAGCGCTTCCGCGTTCGCAGTGGTCCCTATTTTCCATCGTTCGGCTGGGATATTTTTCTCAACGGCACCACCGGCCGCAAACCGGCCAACCCTGAGGAATACTGCAAAGACCTCGACGTCGAAAAAATCGGCGACGCGGTTGCATACCCGAGCAACGCCTTAGCGATCGGCCTGGTGCGCGAATTCGATCTCGCTGCCGAACTGGCCAAGGCGTACAACAACTGGGCCTGTGATTTCTGCCAGAGCAGTATGAATCGGATCAAGTACGCCGCGGTAATCGCACCCCAAGTCGTACCGGAAGCCGTAAAGGAAGTTCGCCGCGCCGTCGGCGAAAAAAGCGCTGTCGGCGTAATGATGCCGACCTATGTGCAATCGGGCTTGGACTTGGGACAGTCCCAGTTCGATCCCATCTACGCCGAAGCGCAGGAGCTCGGCGTGCCCGTCGGCTTTCACGCCACAGCCCAGGTTGCCGTCGGCAACACTCGCTTTCATAAATATCTCGGCGTCCATATGACTTCCCATCCGTTTGAACAAATGCTGTCAATCGTGGCGGTTATTTCCAACGGCGTGCTCGATCGCTTCCCGAAATTGAAAGTCGGATTTCTCGAGGCCGGCGTCGGCTTTCTGCCTTACTGGATGGAGCGCTTCGATGAAAAATATCTGCTGCGCAAATCCGAGATGGAGCCGCTCGAGATGTTGCCGAGCGAATACATCAAGAATCATCGTTGCTACTTCACCTGCGAAGGCGAGGAGTCAGCGCTGCCGCTGGTCATCGAACAGTTCGGCGACGAATGCATGATGTACGCTTCGGATTATCCCCACTGGGACATGGAATGGCCGCACAGCGTAGCTCAAGTCGTCCGCCGCAAAGATATTTCGGATAAGACTAAGCAGAAAATTCTCGCCGACAACGCAAAGATATTTTATCGTTTTTAGTCGCGTTGCTAAACGTGAGAGTCTTGCATCGTGATCGTGTCTCGTGAACGCGGTCCGACATTAAACCTTGAACTTTGAACATTTGAACAAGGAGTTAAAATGCCCGACACTAAACTCATCAACGCTAACATTGACGAAAACGCAGGCATCGCCTGGTTGACGTTGAGCCGGCCCGAAAAGAAAAACGCGCTCAGCATCGCTCTGCTCGCCGAACTTTCGAGCACACTCCGAACACTCGCCGAGAACGACAAGATTCGTTGCATTGTCACTAGCGGCGCCGGTGACTCGTATTCTTCCGGCCGCGATCTGTACGACATGAGAGGGCAAGATAATCGCCGCCGCACCCGCGGCTTTGGCGGCGTCGCGGAGATCGTCGATATCATGCGCAAACTACCGCAAGTTACAGTCGCCAAAGTGCGCGGCTGGTGCCTCGGTGGCGGTCTCGCGCTTATCAATGGCCACGACCTGGTGGTAAGCGCAGATACGGCGAAATTCGGTATGCCCGAAATCATCCGAGGCAGCTACGGTGCCACAGCAACACCGTCGCTTTTTCATGCCGGCATACCATTCAAGAAAGCTTTCTATATCTCACTCACCGGCAGAAACTTGACTGGAATAGAAGCAGAGCGCGTCGGCCTCGTTTCCCAAGTCGTGCCGGACAAAGAGCTCGACAGTTACGTCGACACGCTGGCAAAAGAACTCGCCAGTCGCAACGGCGCGACACTAGAGAACGCCAAGATCGCCGCCTACATGCAGAAAGACCTCCCTTTCGACATGGCCCTGCGCGCCGACGATCTCGTTCAACACCGGCTACGCTACTACACCAATCCACTCAGCGACGTTGAAGGCTATCTGCACTCGCAAAAAGGGGGCGCATCGGTGAAATACGTGAAGCCGGAGGATAGAAAATAGACTCAACCGCTAGCTTTGTAACGGACGCTATCCTACTGGGACCCAAACAAGTCCTGTTCTGTGCATATTGCGTACAGCCTAAGCACCCTTCCGGACATCGATGCTGCGCGCCTAATGTTCACGATGCATTCAAGAGGATGCCTGAGGCGCGTTAAGTGAGCGATGCTTTGTTTCGTATCGCTGGCATTGGAGGGATTCAGCGCAGCACATCCCGATCTACGAGGTCGCTAATCTCGCCGCTGGACATACCGAGAATACCGCTGAGCACGGACTCATTGTCTTCTCCCGCAACATGGGCGACGCCGCGCGGCGTAAAGCCGTTCTGATTCAGGCGAACGGATGGTCCGGCTCGGGTGACCCAGCCGATCTGTGGATGATAAACTTCTCGGGCAAAGCCGCGCTCGCGCAGATGCGGGTCGCGATAGAGATCTTCTGCGGTTTGCACGACTGCGGCGGCGATGCCTTCGCGCTGCAAAATCACCATCACCTGATGTGGTGTGTACTTCGCAGTCCATTTCTCAATCCAGTAGTCGAGCTCTTGACGATACTGAATCCGCGCGGCCGGCTCGGAGAATCTATGATCCGTCAGCCATTCCCGGTGACCGGCGACTTCGCAGAAACGGATCCATTCTTCTTGCGACTGGACGGCGATGACACACCAGCGGTCATCGCCTTTGCATCGATAGCAACCATGGGGCGCTGCGACAGCACTGAAGTTGCCTTGGGGCTGGGGTTCGTGTCCTGTGAGTAAGCATTCCAAATAGGCCGGCCCGATCATGGAAGCAGCCGTCTCCGCCTGGGAAATGTCAATGTATTGTCCTCTACCGGTGCGCGTGCGATAGTGCAGCGCCGCTAAGATCGCCACCGCACCATAGGACGGCGCGACGTAATCGGGAAATGCCGTCTGACAGCCGGCGCCGGGCCTTTCGATCTCTGGGTCGCGCCAGAGGTAAGCCATGCCGGAGTAAGCCATGAGAATCGGTCCGAAGCTCACATAGTCGCGTCGTGGTCCGGTCTGGCCAAATGCCTGCAGGCTGGCCATGATGATGTCCGGGCGAATCTCTTTCATCCGCGGATAATCGAGGCCCCAGCTCGCCATCACTCGCGCGCTGAAATTTTCCACCACGACATCGGACTTGGCGATGAGCTTCTTTGCCAACGCCAGGCCATCGGGATGCTTCATGTCGATGGCAATCCGTTGCCGATCGCGATTGCTTTCGAGATCCGTCGCAATTTGAAATTTTTGCCCGCGTTGTGGGCTGCGCGCGGCGCGGTTGGCTTCGATCGAGATGACTTCCGCGCCGTGTTCGGCAAGCAAGCCCGCCAGCGCCGGCCCGACGATGCCGGTCGGAAAACTGATCACGCGAATCCCTTCGAAAGGCTTGCGGCCCGACAGCGAGGTAGAACCCTTGGTCGTCTCCGTCAGCCACAAGGAGGGATGAGCCAATTCGCGGCCGATTTGATCCTGATGTTCTCCGAGCAGCGGCGCCCCCTGTTCGACCCGCCACGGGCTCTCGGAGAACTGATAAGGATCGCCGGGAAAATCATGACGGCCAAACCGCGAATGCTCCACTGTGGTCACAAAGTTTCGATGTTGCGTTTGTTCATCGTTGAGAAAGGCGCTCGGCGAGTTGATCGGCGCGGCGGCCAGACGGAGAGATTGAAATTCGTCGAAAAACTTCTTGGCTTCGTAATTGAGCGTGCGCGCCTCCACCAGCCGGTCGATGGTTTGTCGTAAGGGAAAGCGGTTCTGAACATTTTCATACTTCGGGTCGAGAAGTTCCGGCGGACGGCCGAGCCAGTCGATAAAACGTTTCCAGTGATCTGCTTGATTGACGAAGATGCGCGCGTGGCCGTCCCGGCATTGATAGGTTTCGGCCACCGTCGTCGATTGGCTGTGTCCGGTGCGCTCGGGCACTTCTCCGGTGACACTGTATCGGGTAATGATCCTTAAAAATGGATCTGCAACCAATACGTCTTGCAGCGACACGTCGACATGTTCCCCGTGACCCGAGGTGCGCCGATTGAATAGCGCCACGAGCGTGCCGAAGGCTGCGTGAACGGAACCCAAGTGGTAGGCAACGTCGCATGGTCCCATAAGCGGCGCGCGGCCCGGGTGGCCACAAAGATTCATCAAGCCGCCCATCGCGAACGCCACGATGTTCGGAGATTTGAAATCACGATAAGGCCCGGACTGTCCAAATCCGGTAATCGAGATCATCACCAGCGCTGGATTGATGGGTTGGAGTGCGTCATAGCCAAGCTCGAGTCGATCGAGATGGCCGGGAGGTTTGTCTTCAATCAGCACATCAGCATGACGCACCAACGCACGAAAGGATTCCCGGTCCTCATCATTCTCCAAGTTGAGTACGACGCCGCGCTTATTCGTGTGGTATGCGGCGAAAGACAAACTTTGCTCGGGATCGAAGTGGCCGTCCTTAAACGGCCCCTCGCGGCGCATGGGATCGCCGCCTGGTGGTTCGATGAGAATCACTTCTGCGCCGAGATTGGCAAGAAGGAGACCGCAGTAACCTCCCATGCGGCCGGTAAGGTCCAGGACCCGCGCGCCGCTTAACGCTCCGGTCGAGACATTCGCTTCAGTCGCCATCATCGGACTCCATAGTTGAATTTAACTGAGGTGCACGCGCCCAAAGTATATTGGCAGATGCCTATTGGAGACAAGAGACTCGAAGTCGAGGGATCCTATCAGAAGCCCGAAACGTTGGCGTGGCCGGCTAATACTGGGCTCTGGGAATACTATGATTTGTCGGCACTAACCGGCGCGCCGTTGGTATCGTAGACTTCCACCGCCCCGTATTTTTCCAGCACGGCTTTGATTTTAGTCGCATCCCCGACCGCGACCAGCTGCAAGGTGTCGGGATTTAGATACTTGCGCGCTACGCGCTGCACCTCCTCAGCTGTGACCGCCATAATCCGGGCGGCATAGGTATCCCAATAATCGGCCGGTAGCCCATACTGTTTTCTAGTAATCTCGAAGTTGAGCACTCGCGTCGGTTGTTCCAGCGACAGGGCGAAGCTCGCAGCGATCGACCGTTTGCGTTCTTCTAGTTCCTGCGGCCGAACTTTCTCTTCTCTGATGCGGCGAATCTCATTGAGAAATTCTACGAGCGCGCCTTCGGTCACCTCAGTGCGCATGTTGCCGCCGGCGCGCCATGGGCCGGGATAGCGCAGCGCGCTAAAGTCACTATAAACGCCATAAGTGTAGCCTTTCTCTTCTCTCAAATTCAGAAACAACCGTGACGAAGCGCCGCCGCCGATGACGTCGTTCATGACGACCATAGGCAGGTAATCCGGACTTCGCCGATCGATCGCGATGTTGCCGAACGCTACGGTCGTTTGCACCGAGTTGGGCCGGTTTACCAGAAGAACTTTGCGGGCCGTGGCTGCCACGGGATTGCGCGGCCATACTTGCTTGCTCTCGCTCTTCTGCCAGCCTGCTAGTTGCTTTTCCAATTTCTCTAGCAATTCTTTCGCGCGTACATCGCCGGCGATCCCCAGGATCGCATTCTGCGGCGCGTACCGTTCGCGATGCCATTTGATCAGCGCCTCTTGGCTCAACGCATCGAGCGATTCGCGCGTCGCCGACACATTCGCCGCCGGATGCTCGCCGTAAACCGCGCGATTGAATCGCTCGTTCAAGAGGAAATTCGCCGCCGAACGTTGCTCTCTTAGCTGCACCCGCTGGCGCTGTCTGAGTTTTTCCAATTCGTCGGCGGGAAAGCTCGGGTTAAGCAACACGTCGACCGCCACAGCGAACCAGGTGTCGAAATTGTCGCTCAATCCCGCTGCGCTGAGAACGGCATCGGGCGACCCGAAAGACGCGCCGGCGCTCAGCGACGCGCCCAGACGGTCGATCTCTTCGGCAATTTGAATGCTCGTTCGTGATTTCGTACCCTCGCGCATCATCTGCGCCGTTGTACCCGCCAGTCCGGTCATGTCCGACGGCTCGAACAGCGCGCCGGCGCCGCCGATGTGAAGTTGCACATTGATAAAGGGCGCCCGGTGGTCTTCAAGAATGAGCACGGTCAAGCCGTTTTTCAGTTTGGCTTCCACCGGCTTGGGCAGCTTTACGTGAAGAATCTCGCGCGACACCGGTGCTTTGTTCTTGCGTTCGACTTTGCTGCCTGCCGGGCTTTTGCCTTCCTGGCTCTCTACCGCGCTCGCGGCCAGGAAAAGCAAGATGGCGCCGAGCGCGATCGGCGCGCTGATGTGAAATTTAATTGCTTGAAGAAATGGTTGCGTCGTTTTCATAATTGTTATGGAGCGCCTGCGCCGCGCTGCGCAGCGGAGGCTTTTGGCAACGTTGTGACGATGGTGCGGTTGGTTTCTTTGAAGTAGGCGCGCGCGACGCGTTGCAAATCGGCTGGCGTGACGCTCTCGTATTTGCGCCAGATTGAATTGATCAATTGCGCATCGTTGTAATAAACCGCGAAATGACCCAACGAGTTGGCGCGCGAGCGGCTGCTGTAGAGCTGTTGGGCGCGCTGGCGACGCAGCTGCATGTGAACTTTCTCCAGCTCGCCGTCCGCGACGGTTTCATTCTGCAACCGGGCAATTTCTTCGTAGAGGAGTTTTTCCAGCTCGCTGAGATCGGCATTCGGACGCACCATGATGCTGAACCAAAAAAGCGCCGGACCGCGCTGCTCGCTGGCGTCGGCGTCGGCGCTCAGCGCCAGCTCCTTCTCTTTGACAAGTTTTTGATAGAGCCGCGAGGACACGCCGGTCGACAACACGTGACCGAGAATGTCGAGCGCATACCAGTCGGGAGTATTTCCCGGCGGAATTTTGTAGACCATGTCCAAGCGCGGCGTCTGCGCGAAGCCATCTTCAATGACCTTGCGCCGCTCACCTTTTTGTTCCGGCTCGCTCATGTCCGGCACAGCGGGCGGCGTTTGCGATGGAATCTTTTCGAAATGTTTTTTTATGAATCCGAGCGCGACATCGGTCTTAAAGTCTCCGACCATCGAAAGGACAGCGTTGTTCGGCGCATAGTAGATTTGGAAAAACGCCTCTGCGTCTTGCACTGTGGCGGCGTTCAAATCTTCCATCGAACCGATCGTCGAGTGTTTGTAGGGAAAGTTATCATAGGCCAAGTCGATGACCGCTTCATAGGTTTTTCCGTAGGGACGGTTGTCGTAGCTCTGGCGGCGCTCTTCCTGGACGGTCAGACGTTGATTGTCGAAATTGGCTTGCGTAATAGCCGGCGCCCGCATACGGTCGGCCTCGAGAAAAATTCCTAGCTCCAGCTGATTAGCCGGAAGAGTTTCGAAATAATTAGTGCGGTCGATATTGGTCGTGCCGTTGGCACTGCCGCCGTTATTTTGCACCAGGATAAAATGCTCACCCTTGCCGACGTTCTCTGAGCCCTGGAACAACATATGCTCGAAGAGATGGGCAAAACCGGTTCTCCCCGGCCGCTCGTCGCGCGAGCCGACGTTGTACGTGACGCAAATCGAATAAGTCGGCGTGCGATGATCTTCGGCAAGCAGCACGCGCAAGCCGTTCTTGAGTTTGAATTCTTTGAACTCGATATCGAAGGTTTTCTCTGGCTGCGCCGATTTTGTCACTTCGTTCGTCTTTGACGTTGGGCCGGATTTTGCCGTCGGGTTCCGAGGCTCGGCGGTCTTCGATGAGGCCGCTTGCATCTCGACTGTTGCTGCGATGATGAACGCGGCTAATCCTGCGGCCAGCAGACCGATCCGCCGACTCTGTGAAAATTTGACCGGTAAAAACATTCGGAGACTCCCGTTAGCTCGGCTTAGACATGCTCTTGCGTTATTTGTAGCATCATTGGCGCGCCAATCAAATTATACCGCTCAGCCCGAGCGAGAAATTCGCTAACTCATTGTCGTTTTCCCGCCGCGAGTCGGCTGCTTTACCGTTGACAGCTTTGAGTCAAGGGAATATGGGAGAGGTCAATTCACATCCTCGCAAATCGGAGGTCGTCTATGAAAAATTCTTGGGAAACCGTCACAGTCGATAATAGCCCAATGCGGCTTTATTTGAGCCAACCTGACGGTCCGGGCCCATTCCCCACCATGGTCGTAGTTCAGAATCAGGATGGTGTCGGCGCCTTCACACAGGAAATGACTCGACGCGTTGCCCAAGCCGGCTATGTGGGCATCGCTCCCGAACTGTACCACCGGGAAGGGGAGCCCAAGACTCCCGACCAGGTCGCCGATATCAAGCGCACTCGAAACGACCTTCACGTGATCAATGACATCAACGCCGCGGTAAAATTCTTGCGCGGCTGCGCGACCGCCGACACTTCCAGATTAGGCATCATCGGTTTTTGCATGGGCGGCCGCATCGCGTTTCTTATGGGCGCTGCTGACCCATCGTTCAAGGCCGCCGTCGACTTTTACGGTGGCGGCGTCTACTCAAAATGGGGCGATCGGCCCGCGCCTTCGGAACTGGCGGCGAATGTTTCGTGCCCGATCCAGGGCCACTTCGGTGAGCTCGATAAAAACCCGCCGCCGGATGAAATGCGCAAACTCGACGCGGAGCTGACTCGGTTGGGCAAACAGCATGAGTTCTTTTTCTATGCCGGTGCGCCGCACGGCTTCAACCGAAATGGTTGGGACGGCTACAGGCCAGAGGCGGACGCCACATCATGGGCGCGGACTTTAGATTTCTTTAAGAAACATCTCGGCGAGATGACAACCAAGAAAGCCGCCGCTGCAAGATAAGCTAAGCTAGAATGGGAACAAAGCCGGCCGTTGGGCCAAGGGTTTTGACGCTTTTTATCGCCCTTATGTGGGCGTCACTCGCAGCCGCTGCCGATTCCAAAGTCCTGAATATCGGCTGGACCGGCGGCACCGCCTGGACCGCATTGCCGGACAGAATCGCGTCTGAAAGAGGTTTCTTTGAAAAGGAAGGACTAAAGGTTCGCTACATTCAATTCCAGGGCACCAACCTGATGCTCAGCGCGCTGCTCGCGAACGAGCTCGATTACGTCACTATTCTCCCATTTATCGCCGGTGCCGCCACGCGCGGCCTCCCGGTAAAGATTGTCGGCACGACCGCAAAGTCGAGCGGTTATGCAATCATTTCACGACCCGAAATCGACAGTGTCAAAGCGCTCAAAGGCAAAAGGATTGCGATCAACACCTTCGGCAGCTCCGCTGATTTCGCCATTTACCAACTGCTTAGCCGCAATGGCCTAGACCCGAACAAAGACGTCACCTTGCAAGCCCTCGCGGGCAGCCCGGACGCTCGCTTCGCCGCGCTCGTCGGCGGCTCCGTTGACGCGACTGTGGTCAATAGCCCGTTCGAGTATCGAGCGGAACAAAAGGGATTCAAGACGCTTTTGTCGGTGAAAGAAATGTCAGAGTTCGTAAAAATACCAATCGTTGGCCTGAGCACAACGCAGAGAAAGATCGACAAGGAACCGGATGAAATCACCCGGGTGCTGCGCGGCCAGCGCTCGGCAATCATGTTTCTGCAGAGCCAGCGGGAGATCGGCGTCGGGCTGCTTGAAAAATTGCTCAAGCTCGACCACCCCGCTGCCGAAAAATTTTATTCGCTTTACCGTGACCAATATAATCCCGACCTGACTGTGCCGGACTCCGTAGTCGAGGAATGGATCGCCGTCGGCACCTTTCGCGCGAAAGAAAAAATTACCGTCAAACCGCAGGTCGTTTACGACTGGACATTTGCCGAACGAGCCAAGCGGTAAAGTATTTTGCGTCATGCCTCTGGCAATGGTCGGAGGTCATCGACCGCCGGTCACATGATCAGACGGTCTTGGTGGGGGCTTCGATGAAGATTGAAATCAGTCGTCGACAATTCCTCAAGGCCACGGGAGCGCTAGTCGTCGCCTTCGGCTGGCCAATCGATGTAAAATCTCAGCCCGCTTCAGCAGCATTGCGTAGCTCCGGCGGTCCCCTTCCGCCCAATCAGCTCGATTCATGGTTGATCATTCAGAAGGACGGAATGATTACCGTAATGACCGGTAAGGTCGAGCTCGGCACCGGTGTATCAACCTCGTTGCGGCAAATCGTCGCCGATGAGCTCGACTACCCATTCGAAAAAATCATCTGGATCCAGGGCGACACTGCCAATACCGTCGACCAGGCGCCGACGTTCGGCAGTCAGACGATCAAACGGGGCGGCAGCCAGTTGCGCCAAGCAGCGGCTGAAGCGAAGGCAACGCTCTTGTCACTGGCGGCGAACCGGTTAGGTGTGCCGGTCGAAGCGCTCACATGCGAGCAAGGCGCCATAAGCGCGAACGGCAACGCCAAGAACAAGGTGACCTATGGCGAGTTGCTTGGCGGACTCTCATTCAACCGCGAAATAAGCGGCAAAATCAAACCGAAGAGCCCGAGCGACTACAAATTGGTCGGCAAGCCGGTGCCGCGCGTCGACATTCCGACTAAAGTCAGCGGAGAACATGTCTACCTACAAAATTTGCGCGTGCCGGGAATGGTTCACGGCCGGGTGATCCGGCCTTCGTCCGTCGGCGCCAAGCTGATGAACGTTGACGAATCTTCGATCAAAGAAATTCCCGGACTCGTAAAAATCGTCGCCAAGGGAAATTTTGTCGGCGTGGTATGCGAGCGCGAAGAGCAAGCGATCCGTGCCGCGCGCGAGCTCAAAGTCAATTGGCAGCAAGCCCGCACTCTGCCGCCCATGAATGAGCTTTCTGATACGCTGCGAAAAATTCCCAGCGACGACAGGGCGCCGGCAAATATCGGAGACGTTGACGGCGCCTTCGGCGGAGCAGCCAAGACGTTCAAATCAACGTACCAGTGGCCGTACCAGTTGCATGCGTCCATGGGACCTTCCTGCGCTGTCGCAGACGTGAAAAATAATCAGGCGACGATTTGGTCGGCGACCCAAGGAGCTCATCAGCTACGCCCGACCATCGCCCAGCTGGTCGGATTGTCTCCGGCTAACGTTCGGATTGTCTACATCGAGGCCGCGGGCTGCTATGGCCACAATGCCGCCGATGACGCCGCCGCCGATGCAGCTCTCCTCTCTCAAGCGGCAGGAAAGCCGGTGCGGGTTCAGTGGATGCGTGCGGACGAGCATGCCTGGGAGCCGCTCGGTCCGGCGATGGTCATAGACGTGCGCGCGGGTTTGGACGAGCAAGGAAATGTGCTGGCGTGGGACTTTCACGGCTGGACGCCGACTCATTCCGGGCGCCCCAACGGGAGCGCCGGCAGTCTTCTCGCTGGTTCGCTGATCGGTATGTCGGCCGGCAAAGCCAATCTGTCCGGCGCCGAGCGCAACGCTAATCACACCTACAACTTCAAGAACAATCGCGTGATGGTCCATTGGCTGAGCTCAAGCCCGCTCAGAGCGTCCGCCCTGCGCGGACTCGGCTCACCGCAGAATACTTTTGCTAATGAATCGTTTATGGATGAACTGGCTTTCGCTACGGGCGCCGATCCCGTCGAGTTCCGCCTGCGCCACTTGAGTGACACGCGCGCCCGCGCGGTGCTAGAAGCCGTAGCCAAGCGCGCCGACTGGTCGAATCGTAAGTCGCCGCAAGGGGCGAGTTTGAGGAGCGGTCACGGCGTGGCATTCGTGCAATATGACCGAACCGAAGCCTATGTCGCGGCGGTTGCCGACGTTGAAGTAAATCGCGAGAATGGCGAGGTTCGAGTGCAGCGTGTCTTCGTCGCCCATGATTGCGGACTCATCATCAATCCGGACGGCTTGAAAAATCAGATCGAGGGCAACGTCATTCAAGCAACCAGCCGCACGCTCAAAGAAGAAGTGAAGTTCGATCGCTCGATGGTGACCAGCCTCGATTGGACTCTCTATCCGATCCTAAGATTTCCCGAGATTCCCGAAGTCGTCATCGAACTGATCAACCGCCCCGATCAACCTGCGGTCGGCGCCGGTGAAGCCACCACGAGCCCGATAGCGCCCGCGATCGCGAATGCGATCTTCAACGCCACCGGCATCCGGCTTCGCACGGTCCCGTTCACGCCGGATCGCGTTAAGACTGCGCTGCTATAATCAAATTCCCCCGAAGGTGACAAGATTTAATTTTTTTATGGAACGGAAAGGCAGACGGAATCGTGGATTTTAGACTCGGTTTGATATTGTTGAAGTTTTGAGGAGTTCCAAAAAGACGGGCCCGACCGCCGAAAATGACGGCCGGGCCCTGGTTATTAATTTTGTTAGCGTCGATCGCGTTGTAGCTCTCGCCGATCTTGTTTCAGTTCCTGTCGATCCCTACGGAGCTCCCCTCGATCGTCGCGCAGCTCTCGGAGATCACGGGCGATTTCGTCGGGACCCGCCCCTTGGCGGAGGTCGCGTCGTAGCTCGCGTCTGTCGTTAAGCAGTTCCTTTCGGTCTTGGCGGAGCTCTCTCTTATCACTTTCGACCTCTTGCCGATCCTGTCTTACTTCGGACCTATTCCACCAACCACGCCACCAGCTATCATCGTCAGCGTGAACAGGCACGACCGCAATCAACGATCCGGCTAACATCCCTCCCAGTACCACCGATCTGGTTCGATTAAATTTCATGAATCCCTCCTCTTGTAAATTTGATGATTGTGACCAGCACGTTTTTCGCTCGGGCCGCATGTAAAACATACGGCCAGGCAGTCGCCATGTTGGTTTACCGTCTGCTTAACTGTCTTCGATCTTCGCGAATGGCAAGTTCAATGTCTCTAATCCGCGCCTCATCCCGCGCGATCCTGCGTCGACTTGCCCCGTGGCGGAGGTCATATTCTAATTGACGTCTTGCTTGTTCTAAGTCTCTATACTCGCTTCGCAACTCAGCTCGTCGACCCCATCGCTGTTCGCGCTCAGACCAGTGCCAGTAATCCCTTGCTATTGCGGGACCCGTTGAAATCGCCAACGAACCAAGAATCAAACTCCCAAAAATCAAACCGTTTATTTTGCGATTCATGATTTATCTCCTTTCACGAATACTCCTACTATGAATAGGCAAGCCGCGTGCCCATGGAAAAATGCCCATATCTCAGAAGCTTATAACGAATCTAACAATTTCAGCTGTGCGTGAAATTGTGACAACGGTGGGAGAAATGACTGACGGGCAATTTAATCGGATTTTGAAAAAGCAAGATGAGCAGAATCTCGGTAGTGGTTCATTTTCAATCCACCATGGACTCTTAAAATCGAGAAAGATTCCTCGCTTTGCTCGGAATGACAACTACATAAGCCATGTGTCATCTCGAACAAAGTGAGAGATCTTTCCCAAACTGAACCACTACCAGAATCTCAACTTTACGGTTTGATTGTTTTACTGGCGGCCGAAAATACTGAGTTCATGCGGTCGCGGCGGATATTTTTGCCCATTTTTAGAAAGCCTGTAACTTAGATTTTCTTGACGTCAATTCTCATCAATTTTTTTTACTCGCTCGATGACCTCACGGGGTTGAGTCATGAGTTCTTTGTACAGATTTTGGATCTCCTCGCCGGTTGACGGTTCCATATCCAGTTTGGATCTATTGACCTCGGCGACCAGATCGGAATCTCTCAAGGATTTGTTGTAGGCATCGCGCAAAATTTTTACCCGATCCGCGGGAACGCCCGGGGGAGCGACCATCGGCCGGCCCAGCTCATCTCCCGCTAAAATGACCCGCGCCAAACGCCGTCCTACTTCAGAAGTTTTGTATTTGTCCATCAATTCGAAGATCGTCGGCACGTCGCCCAGCCGCGAGTCTCGCTTTGTTCCGGCCTGCATCAGATGGCGATCGAAGCCTTTTTTCTCCCAAGTCAGGAATGGTTCCCGGCTGAAATGCACCGTAATTCTCGTCGCGCGGCAACTTACTTCACCGCGCTCCATCGCGATGTCGACTTCGCTGCCGCCTTTGTAGCCTAACACTCTGACGAATTTTGCACCGACGGTTTCCTCCAAAAGCCGGGTTAGTAGGGCAGTCTGATCCGAGGGCCCGGATCCGCCGCACTTGGGCGGCTCTTTGGCCTTGATGATGTCATCGACCGATTTGTACGGAGAATCGGCACGGATGTAGAGCATCATCTGGCCCTTTTCCTGCGACCCGAGCCAGTTGAACTTGCGCACGTCGAACTTGACCTCTTCGTTGCCGACTAGCTGTAACAAATACAAATGTGTCTGAAACATGCCAATGGTCAGCCCATCCGGCTTGGCGACGCCGAAAAGATAGTTGCCCGCAACCAAAGAACCGGCGCCCGGCATATTCTGCACGAACATGTTGGGATTGCCAGGAATGTACTTTCCCATCGTACGGGCGAAGAGTCTCCCCCAGAGATCATAAAGCCCGCCTGGCGCTGAACCAACAATGACAGTAATCGTTTTACCGCTGTAGAAGTTCGCTTGAGCGTAGATGTCGCTCTTCACGTCAACGACGAAAACTAAAAAAACAATACAACCAATGGCCCTTACGACCTTTAAACACGGGGCTAAATTTCGATTACCCATTACTCCAGTACTCCACCGTTCCATTATTCCAAGATTGCAGCACTCCATCACTCCAGGTAAATTAACTCTTCCACGCCGACGGTCGCAGCACTTTACCCGGATACGCGCCGGTCGGCGCGCCGTTTTCAATGACGACTTCGCCGTTGACGACTGTGTGCGGCACTCCAACAGCCTTCTGGATCATCCTTGTTTCGTTGCCGGGCAAATCCTGCACGTACTCTGGCTCCAGTGTGTTCACGGTAGCGGGATCGAAGACGGCGATGTCGGCCGCCAGGCCGGACCTGAGCAAGCCGCGATCGCTGAGACCGAAAATCGATGCGACGCGGAAAGTTAATTTGAAACTGCTTCTTCCAAACCCATAATGCCGTAGTCGCGCACCCAGCAACCGAGAAATGCCGTCGAGTAACCAAATCGTGCGTCGTATCCCATATGCGCGCCGGCGTCGGACTGGCCGATCATTACTGCGGGATGCTTGAGAATTTCACATACCGCGTTTGGATCGCCCTGAGTGTTGGTATGCACAAAGCGGGTTTCAAGATCTTCTTCGAGCGATAGATCCAAGAAGCAATCGAGGCCACCTTTCCCTTGCGCTCTGGCCACGTCTTCGACAGATTTTCTTTCTAGCGATTTATTTTTTGCTAGCTTGACGTGATCGACAAAGATAACGTCCCATCGTCTGGGAAAAACCGACGGGGATTGATCTTCGATCGCTTCCGCGTGGAGTTTCTTTCGGAGGTCAAGATCGGCGAACATCTGCTTCCGCACTGGCACCGGGTTGAACATCGCAGATTTCCAAGTGGGGAACTCATCGAAGCACTGCGCATCGAGCAGCGTATATCGGTTTTGAAAAGGCTTGGCTTGAGTCATCGCGAAAATCGGCAGCCCTTCTTCTTTGAAAACCCGTTGGGTGTTGGCAAGCATCTCCTGCCAATGATTGGGCCGGCTCCAACTATGGCTGATGCTCTGCCATAGAACCGGCCTCCCCGTCCGTCGCGCCATTTGCGCGGCATAGGCAATGCGTCCACGCGAATCCGCGCCACCGCCGCTTAGCTGCACGACGCCGGCATTCATCTCACCCAAAACATCTAACAGCGAGCCTAACTCTTCGTCGGATGCGAGGCGACTAGCCACGGGCTTTTTATCTTCGCGTATGTGGCGCGGATTCTGATTGGTGGAGAAACCGACGGCGCCGGCTTCCATGCCCTCGTGCACGAGTTGCTTCATCCGGACGATTTCTTCAGGCGTCGCTTGGCGTTCCACGGCGTCTTCGCCCATAACGTAATGACGCACAGCAATATGGCCGATCAAAGTCGCCGCGTTGATACCCAGCCGGGCGCCGAGAACGTCACGATACTCGCTCGTCGAAGTCCATTTCCATTGAACGCCTTCTTCGAGCACGCGGCGGTTGATCGCCTCGACGCGCACGAAGCTTTTGATCACCGCCTCGCGATTCTCCGGTTTCGCCGGCGCCAAGCTCAATCCGCAATTGCCGAGCACCGCCGTCGTCACGCCGTGGAAGCAGGAAGATGTGCCGAGCGGATCCCAAAGCAACTGAGCGTCGAGATGGGTGTGTGGATGGATGAAGCCCGGAGCGACGGCCAATCCGTCAACGTTGAGCGTTTTTTTGGCGGCGCCGTTAAGCCGGCCGATTTCGGCGATCTTGCCGTCCTTTACGCCGACGTCGCCATGGTAACTCGGCATGCCGGAACCGTCGTAAATCCTGCCGCCTTTAAGTATGAGATCGTACATTGCGTGCTCCTTATTAGTTCCGCTCCGGCGCTAGCCTACGCTGTCGATGATTTTGCTGGACCCGTGAACGTTAGTCGAAAATACAATCAAGGGTCAAGTGGACAGGCGGACACGCTATGAGGTAAAGAAACGGAAGGCGAGCATTGATCATGGGCCCCACCGAAACTCTCGCACAATTCGTCGTCGACACCTACCTGCGCGATATTTCATCAAAGGCGGTTGAAATATCCAAGCTTGTCATCCTCGATGTCTTGGGCGTCACCCTCGCCGCGGCGCGCCAACCGGTGGCGCGAATCCCAAATGAACATTGGCGAGCTGCGCGACGATGACACTGAGCCGTACCCGCGCGGAGCAATTAGGCGAGCTGATTGACCAACTGGGGAACGTGCCGGACATCGCTGTTTTGATGACATGGATGACTGGCGACGAACTCATGATCGACTAGACAAAGCCTGAGAGAAAGATGAAAGTCACACCTGCAATGAACGAGAACTCACCGGACGAGACTGATCGAAGAGAGCGGCGAACCTTCTTGTTTGCTGGATTCGTCGCGTTCCTGCTCTGTCTGGCGCACGGAATCGCATCGGCGGGTCCTGTGGAGGGCAATCCGCGAAAGGGCGGCACGCTGATCCTAGGTATGGCCGCCGACCCATCGACGTTGAATTGCGGCATCGAGAGCAGCCAGATCGTCGCCATGGTGACGTCGAATATTTATAATGGCTTGATTCACATGGATGAGGAATCGAATCCGCATCCCGATCTCGCCCAGTCCTGGGAAATTTCGCCGGACGGCCTGGTTTATACTTTTCAGCTGCGCGACAACGTCAAATGGCATGACGGCCAGCCGCTCACTTCAGCGGACGTGAAGTTCAGCTTCGAGAGCCTCGTCGGCAAATACAATGCGCGCGGCCGCGAAGCCTACCGCAGTATCAAGGCGATCGAAACGCCGGGTCCAACAACGGTCAAGATTAGTCTCAAGAAAGCTTACTCGCCGTTTCTTGAAGTCCTCACCGCCCACGACGGCTGCATCATGCCCAAGCATCTCTATGAAGGCACCGACGTGTTCAAGAATCCGCGCAACAACGATCAGCCTGTCGGCAGCGGACCATTCAAGTTTAAGGAATGGCACAAAGGCAGCCACATCACGCTGGTGCGCAATGAAAATTATTTCAAGAAAGGCCGGCCGTTTTTGGACAGCGTCATCTACCGCATCATT
>DASXSW010000401.1:0-5343 GCA_036505755.1 Binatia bacterium
CGAGCGAATCATCAAATAGCGCAGCGGCAAAATTGAGCGGCTCCGGGTTGGGCGCGATAAGAGCGACGCGGCCGCCGGGCTCCAGATTTCGAATGCACTCGATCGTTGTTTCAATGCCGCCGGGAGCCAATGCCGCGAGCACACTGGCGTCTTGACCGCTCATCAGTTCTTTTAGTTTGTTGGTGATCGATTCGCCGCGCCTCAGCGCGATAGTCGCGATCCTCTTGGGATCGGCGCGGACGTGCTCGAGCCGGGATTGGGATTGGTGTCCGACTTGCCTAAGTCTACTAACCTAGGCACTTGGTCAACGATTCCAATCAGGATCGCTTAGTATGCAGCGACGGTCGGAAGAAGACCGGGTTACTCTAAACAGTATTCTGATCAGTGTCGCGCCACGCGATCGGCGTGAACATCGCGCTCTATGTCTCGGACGCGCGCCTCGTCTTCGCTAATTTTGCGACGATTTGCATGATGGTGTTGGTCGTATTCCAGCTGTCTCTTGGCTTCCTGCAAGTCGTGAACGTCGCTGCGCAGATCGGCTCGATGGTCCCATCGATTGTCGTGCCAGTGCCAATAATCTTTTGCCAGAGCCGAAGCCGGTGTCATTAACGCGCCAACTATAAGCGTGTTCATGACGAAGGTTTTCAGGTTGTGGGTCATAAGTGCTCCTTTCGAAAATTGTAATGAGCAACGAATGTGCCAATGATAAAAAGTCGGCGAAATCCAGGCGGAACCGGAGGAAATTGCCGCCCGAAACTGTTTCTCAGGCAGCTTTTTTTAAAAGCCAAGGCAAGCGTTCTAGAAGATGCGCTTAAGTCAGTGTGGCTGAAATGTTTGCGTGTAGCAGTTCGGCCACGCACGATGAACCCGCGGAGGCTGGACGGTGGATCGCACCTTTACTTTGTAGCCACAATTCGCCGGTCAATTGCGATTATCATCCGAACATTCACTGCGACAAAATTTCCTTGCCTCTGCTCGCCGTCTGGTCGTCAAAGAATCGGGTTAGCGGACCATTTCCATGCGATGTTCCCCAGCGAATGGTAACCGCCTTTTGAGCAGCGACTAATTAAGATGGCATCAAACAGGGAACCATCTGCCGGCTATGCCGGCGATAGATGCGGAAGTCCGAGTCCGTGGTGAGAATGATCGGTTCCGGAAGCGTTTCGCTCATGCGCACAAGGCAAGCGTCGGCGAGGCTCATGGGCACGTCTGCGTATTTCTGCAATAGCTTGAGTACTGACTCCAGATCGTTGTCCAGGTTAAAAGCCGCGATCAGGGCGCGGCGGCGAAGCATCGTGCTGAGTGCCGGCGCTCCGCGCGCGCCGAGAAGGTGGAAGGCTTCGGACAGGACGGCTTCGCAGGTACGCCAGGGTAGAGCGTGACCAGGCGCTTGCGTTACCGCCCACGGGTGGTGGGAGTCGCGGCGGCTGAGCAAAGCCACTAAAAAGCCCGCGTCAACGAGCACGTTTCTGGCCATAGCCCGTGGTTTTCAAGTATCGCTTCTTTCTTGCGCTCAGGTCGGTCGGCAAGCCGTCCACCGAGCCGATAAGATCGGCGATCGCATCAAGCGGCGCAGACCGACGCCGTGCGGGTCGAGCGGCGCGTTGTAGGCGTTCGCGAACGATGTCGGACTTCGAACACTTACGCCCGCGCGATTCCGCCTCGATCTCGGCTACTATGGGCTCCGGCAAGCGTACCGTTAAAGTCTTCATGATGTCAGTGTATTACAGTGCCGCCGGGCATGCAAGACACATAGCGCGTAATAGGATCAGGCCTGAGTTGTGCACTAGAAGCAAGGTGACAAGAGGCGAACTTTCCTCAGGGAGCGCAGCGGGTCAGTTACAATCTGTGGCGCCTATTAATTATCGACTAGCACGGCGCGCTCGATGCATCCCTTTTTGCGTCTATCCCTCTTCCAACTCGGGATAGCGGCGGAAAATGCCTTGCTCGTTGAACGCCGGCCGCCGCGGTGAGGATAGAAGTTACTCTGCCGCGTACATGGGCCAGAGAGGATCGCTGTCGCCGCGTGTTTTTATGTAGTCGAGGGCCTCGTTGACGGCAGTCAATGAGAAGTAGCGCGTCGTTATGTGGCGCGTGTCGATGACGCCGCCCTGCACCAGTTGTAACAATTCCGCGACGTCCATGGCGAAGCGGCCGGTGACGCTGGTGAATTCGATGGAGCGAATCATCAAATAGCGCAGCGGTAAATTAAGCGGCTCCGGGTTGGGCGCGATAAGCGCGACGCGCCCGCCGGGCTCCAAATTGCGGATGCATTCGATGGTCGTTTCAATGCCTCCGGGAGCCAATTCCGCGAGCACGCTGGCGCCTTGACCGTTGGTCAGTTCTTTTACTTTGTCGGTGATCGATTCGCCGCGCGCCAGCGCGATAGTTGCGATCCTCTTGGGATCGATGGCGCGGACACGCTCGAGGCGTGCCGGATTGCGAGCGACCGCGATGACCAGTGGCGCGCCCATCGCTAAAGCGGATAGCACGGTGCCGATACCGGTGATCCCCGAAGCGCCGTTGATCAGGACGGTTTCTCCGCTATGCAGCCGCGCTCGTTTGAGGGCGCGATAACCGACGTTGATCTGCGAGACTTTGCACATTTCATCGATAGCGGCATCATTGGGGAGACGAACCAGGTTGCTGGCCGGCACGCGGCAATACTCGGCCCACAGTCCATCCTTGTAGCGACGGAGATAGGCCGGTCCTTCGCCCCACTTGGTGAGAAACCCCATGGTCTTTTTGGTTTGACAGAGGTGCTGCCTTTCGGTCCGGCAGTATTTGCAAAAGCCACAGGTGATCGAACAGATCACGACGACGCGATCGCCGACGCGAAGATTCTCGACATCCGGGCCGATCTCGACGATCTCGCCCAATCCGTCGTGGCCGATGGTCATCGGCAGATCGGGAACCGTTTTCACCTCCGGGCTATACTGCACGGCATCTTCGCGCATGTGCAGGTCGCCGTGATTGAGACCGGCGCGCAGCACGCCTATCAGCACCTCACCAGTGGCAAGATCGGGAATCGGCACATCATCGACGCGGACAACTTCGCGCGAGCCGTGGGTGCTCTCGAAGCCGTGCAAACGGGCAGCTTTCATCGTGCCATGCATGGTTAAGAATGGGATGATGGAGTGATGGAGTATTGGAGTAATGGGTTATCAAGAACCCAACACTCCAACACTCCAGTACTCCATTACTCCAGCCTCCCCATCACGCGCTGGCTCTTTCCTTCTGCGTACACCAGCGAACCATGGAGCCCATGTGGCAGGGCGCGCCGGCTTTCGCCAGGGCCGCCTCGAAGATCTGATGAATTTTTGGATCCTCGTCTTCGTATTCGATCTGATTGCCACCTTGCTTCACGTCCACCTCGATGGGCTTTTCGTCGGTGAGCGCGACAAATCGGTAGCGCCAACTATTCCAGCGCAGGGCGAGATAACGAGCGGGTTCGGCGCCCGAGTTGAAATGCTGATGAAACCATTGGTTCGGCGGCACGACCACGCACCCCGGTTTCCAGTCGACGCGCACCATTTCGCCGTCGTTGGGGGGCCAAAGCAAGGAATAGCCTTGACCGCCTAAGATAATGACGTGGGCGCCCGGGCCGTGGCGATGGGCTTTCTTGTAGCGGCCCACCGGGAACTCCGAGATATGGGAGCCCATGACGTTGCCGGCCAATTCGAAGTTCACGTTCCTGCCGCCGGCGCCGCGCTCTTTCCATTCATACAAAGGAATATCGCAAACGTTAGGCACGAAGTTGACTTCCAACTTGCGGCCCCAGAGTTTTCCTTTGCCGCCGAAATACTCCTCTTCTTCGGGCGGGAAACGGTCGGCGAAAGTGAAATCATCGCCAAAAATGAAATCCAGACTATGAAACAGGTTCATCATAAACGGCGCGTTGGTGACGGCAAAATATCGGGCCGGTGCGTCGCCCTGGCCGTTGAAGTGCTGGTAGTGGGCGTTGAGCGGGATCGCGAAAAGACTTCCCGGACGCCATTCGAAGGTGTGCTTCTTGCCGTCTCTTTGCCAGATGGAAGTCGCCCCATGTCCGTCGAGAATGTAGACCATCTCCTCGTAAAGATGTTTTTGCTCCCTTAACTGTTTTCCCGGTGGGATCTCGCACACGTAGCCGTCATTGGTGCCGCCGGCGCCGTCGAGATTGACGAATGCTCCGAGGCCGCCTTTGTGTTCCCAGGGTGCGACCTCGACCTTTCTCAAATCTTCGACGAAAAAACCCCGGTTGATGGGGATCTTCTGCGCCTTCTGCCAGTTGCTGTATGTGTCGATTCTATCATCGTGGTTGTATCTCATAGGTGGTTAACCTCCTTCTCACCGGGAGACTGCGTCGCGATGCCTGAAAGAGCGGGTTGTCATCCCGAACGGATGTGAGGGATCTAAGAAAGATCTCTCCCTTCGGTTCGAGACAAGGATTTCTCCCGGAGCCTGCCCTGAGCTTGGTCGAAGCGGTCGAAATGACACAGAGACTAGGGGACAGGATATTTTCCGCGTCATGACGTTGGTCGCCCCGCGCGTTTATCTGCGGGTCTATCTGCTTCGCCGGCGGCAACGCCGACCGGAAATTCATTGCCGCAGTAGGGACAATGACAGTAAGCTTGCGGCAAACGAAAAAATTCCTCGCCGGCCATAAACTTGTCGTGGCACTTTGGGCACACGACATATTCAAAATCAGCCATGCTTCGCTCCAGTATTCGGATTGGAGTACTGGAGTAATGGAGTACTGGAGTGTTGGGCTCTTGTTTTGACCATTACTCCATCACTCCAACACTCCATTCTCTCTCATCCCCAAGGTTCGATTGGGATCTGTTCCAATCGTTTCGCGCCGATAATTTTGAGCGGATCGATGCGCGCCAGCACTTCGTCCGAGATCGCCAGCCTTTCGGCAAACGGTTTGCCCACCGGTTTGGTGCAGTCGAAGCCGGCCTTGGCCGTTACGTTGCGCTCGGGCGCGCTGGGATCGAGCGGCGATCCGTTCATTCCCGGCAGCAGTACCAAGCCGCGATCCGCCTGGAAACGAGTGGCCAGGGCCAAGAGCACTTCGCGCTCGTCGAAGATGTCGACGTCCTCGTCGAACACGAAGGCATGCTTGATATCGAAGAAGCCGCTGAGCGCCGCCGCCGCGGCGGTCTTGCCCTGTCCCTCGACGGTCTTGCGCATTTGTATATACACGTGCGACACGCCGCCCCCGGACATCGGCACATGCACTGCCTTGATGTTTGGCACGCTATGCTTCACCAATTCGAGAACCGCGCCTTCTTTGGTCAAGCTGCTGATCCAATGGGTATGGCCGACCATGACGTCGTCCCAATAGGCAGTCTTTCTATA
>DASXSW010000402.1:0-6364 GCA_036505755.1 Binatia bacterium
GGAGCTCGATGCGCATCGACGATTCAAAAGCGTTGGCCGCCGGATTCGAAGCCAAGTACCCCTTCATCAAGGTCGAAATCGTCCGTGCGGGCGGTGAGCAGATTGTCAATCGCGCGATTGCGGAACATATGGCGGGAAAGATCACCTACGATGTGCTCAACGCATTTGCCCTCAAAGTTCTGCAAAACCGCGGTTTGCTTCAGCCCTATGCCGCGGCCGAGGCGAATCATTATCTCGCCGGCTTTAAAGATGCGCAGAATTTCTGGGTATCGCTCTACAGCGGCTACAACGTGATCGGTTACAACACGAAGCTCGTCCCCAAAGGCGAAGCGCCCAAGAACTGGGAAGATCTCTTGAATCCCCGGTGGAAAGGCAAGCTGGGGATGGACGATGAGGAATATTTTTGGCACGCCGGCATGCTCAAGTATTGGGGCGAAGACAAAGGCCGCAAATATATGGAATCGTTGAGTCGCCAGGGATTACAGTTTCGTAACGGCCACGCCTTGCTCGCCGACCTCATGTCCGTAGGAGAATTCCCCGTTGCCGTGGTCATCTATCCGGATCAGATCGAGCAGATGAAGCTCAAAGGCCAACCTGTCGAGTGGGTCAAGACCACAGACCCGATTCTAGTCAACCTCGCGCCAGTTTCCGTTGCGGCGAAGGCGCCGCATCCAAACGCGGCCAAGCTGCTCATGAACTACGGTATTTCGAAGGAGGGCCAGGAGATCTTGCAAAAGGCCCGGCGCGCTTCGGCGAGGCACGATGTCATGCCTCTCGTTCCCGATATGGACCCAAGGAAACTTAAGCTCGTGCCCCTCGATCCGGAGATCCCAACCAACCCGGAGCATATAAAGGATTTTCGCAAGGCGTTTGGTTTGAGCTAATCGAGCGAAACAGCAGCAGACGAAAGGAAACTAAATGCCCCTTTCTCAAGAGCCCGACCAGATCGACGAAGGAAATCTGCCGCGCTCCTACGACGATGTTCGGCAGTGGCTCGACCTCGTCGAGTCTATGGGGGAACTCAAGCGCGTCAACGGCGCTGATTGGAATCTGGAGATCGGCACGATGGCGGAGCTCATTTATCGCGAGCGCACCGGTACGATCCCCGCGCTGCTATTCGACAACATCAAAGGTTATCCCAAGGGATATCGGATTTTGTTCGGCCAGCAAACTTCCTATCGCCGTCTCGCGCTCATGGCCGGCTTGCCAATGGACAGCGTGGGGCTAAAGCTAGTGAGCCGATTTAAAGAAAAACTTAACACACTCCGACCGCTTCCACCGCGTGTCGTAAAGACAGGACCGGTGTTTGAAAACACGATGGTCGGCGACGCCATCGACGTATTGAAATTCCCCGTACCAAAAGTTCATGAGTTGGACGGTGGTCGATTTATCGGCACGGCGTGCATCGCCGTTACGCGCGATCCGGAGGAAGGCTGGCTCAACCTCGGCACTTATCGGGCCATGGTGCACGACGAGACATCCGTGGGACTCTTCATGTCGTCCGCGGGTAAGCATGGACGCATGCACATGGAAAGATATTTCAAGCAAGGCAAACCCTGTCCGGTCGTCTTGTGCGTTGGCCAAGACCCACTGCTGCTTTTGGCCGCAGGCAACCCCATCGAGCTTGGTTATTCCGAGTACGATTACTGCGGCGGCATCAGGGGCAGACCGTACGATCTCGTCGAAGGTCAAGTCACCGGCCTGCCTTTTCCCGCCCACGCGGAAATTGCCATCGAGGGATTCCTTCATCCGGGAGACATCCAACCCGACGGACCTTTCGGCGAGTGGCTTGGATATTACGGCACTCGAATGGAAGACACGCCCGTGCTGCGCATCGAACGCGTTTATCATCGCAACGATCCGATCCTTTGCGTCGCGCGCCCCGGCCGCCCGCCAACTGATTATTCGCTGTCGAAAGGGATGATTCGCGCCGCGCAGCTCTGGGACCGTGTTGAAAAAGCCGGCTTGCCCAACGTGAAGGGCGTTTGGTCGCTCGAATCGGGCATCGGCAGTTTGTTCAACGTAATCTCGATCAAGCAAGCCTACCCCGGCCATTCGCGCCAAGCGCTTTTTCTCGCATCGCAATCTCTCGGAGGCGCGTACAACGGTCGCTTCGTCGTGGTGGTTGATGAAGACATCGATCCGACAAGCGAGTTTGACGTTCTCTGGGCGATGGCGACAAGATGCGATCCGGAACAAGCCGTGGAAATCATCAGGCGCTCGGCCAGCGGATCGCTCGATGTCTGCATTCCACCCGAGAACAAAGGCCATAGCTCGCGCTGCTTGATCGACGCCTGTATGCCCTACGAACGGCGCCATCAGTTTCCACCCATCGCCGAGTCGAGCGAAGAGCTAAAGAACCAAGTGCGGGCGAAATGGCGCGAGACGATTTATGAATAATTTTTCTATGCCTTTTGCATTCTCTGTGGTTAGAAATTGTTGTGAGCTATGCAAACTCGCTTTTGTCTCCGCCGTCCTATTGTTCGCTCCAGAATCGCTTTTTGCTCAAGAGCCGTTGCGCGCGGGAACCATATTCAGTGCGACACAGGCGCCCCTGTGGGCGGCAAAAGAAGGACGCTACTTCGAGAAATATGGAATAAAGAATCTCGAGGTCATTCAGTTCTCCGGCGGCCAGCCCGTCACTCGCGCCTTGATCGGCGGCGACATTCAGATCAGCACCACCGGCGGCGCTGCAGTGGTCAACGCCCGGCTCAAGGGCGCCGACACCGTGATTATCGCGAGAACCGTCGGCGTGTTTCCGTATACGCTTTACGTCAGCAAAGATATTCGCGATCCATCTGAATTAAAGGGTAAAAAACTCGCGGTGAGCACCGTCGGCGGTTCCGGCTATGTCGCCATGCAATACGCGCTGAGAAAACTCGGCCTGGATCCCGACAGAGATGTCGCCATGTTGCAGGTCGGCGACTTTGGCACTCGTCTCGCGGCGCTGACGTCCGGAACGGTTCAGGGAACGTTGCTGCTTCCTCCATTCACTTTGCGCGCGCGCGAGATCGGATTGCGGCCGCTCTATGACTTGGTCGGCAGCGGCATTCAATACCCGATCAACCAGATCACGGCGCGTCAATCCTTCATAAAATCGCAGCGCGAAACGGTCAAGAACTTCATGAAGGGATTTGTCGCGGGATTGGCCCGATTTCGCACCGATCGCGAATTCGGCGCCAGAGTGCTGGGCAAAAATTTACGCGAGACCGACGCCAAAATTTTGCAGGAGACATACGATTTTTGGCTAAAGGTCTTTCCTAGAATTCCCAACCCGGGGCCCGAGGATGCGACGGTGTTTGTAAAATTCATGCAAGTGAAAGAGCCGCGCGATTGGCGCGAATTTGTCGATACCAGCGTGATGGACGATTTGGAGCGGGAAGGATTTCTCACCAGCGTCTATAAATAGCGAGAAGGGGTAATGAAGCTCGTCGCCGGCCTCATGATAGTTCTGACCGTTCCGCTTTCTTCTGCGGCCGTGTTCGCTCAGGACCTCGCCAAAGCCAAACAGGAAGGACGGATTGTTTTTTACACTTCATGGGGTCCGAGCGACGCTGACTACGTCGCCAGAGCCTTCGAGAAAAAATATCCGCCGCTCAAAGTCGAAACGGTTAGAAACAGCAGTGAAAGAACGTTGACTCGTCTGCTGAGTGAGCATCGCGCCAACACCTTTCTCGGCGATGTCGTAGCTATCAGCGGCATCCAATCCGGCATCTTAAAAGAGAAAGGTTCGCTCGACCGCTATCAATCCAGTGAATCGGTAAATTTCCCAGCCGATTGGCACGATCCGGACGGTTTCGCCATGGGATTGCATCAAACGATTTACGTCATCGGCTATAACACGAAGCTCGTGTCCGCCGACGTGGCGCCGAGGAGCTACGAGGACTTGCTTCAGCCGCGCTGGAAAGGTCAGCTCGGTTGGGACACGGAAGAATATTATCTCTTTGGCGCGCTGATCAAAGCCCGCGGCAAAGACAAAGGAATGAGCTTCTGGCGCCGTCTCGCGGAGCAACAGATTAATTTTCGCAAAGGCTATACTTTGATCAGCGAGCTCGTGTCAGCGGGCGAGTTTCCCGTCGCTGTGTCGCTGTATCAGCATCGCGTCGATGAGTACGCCGAGAAAGGCGCGCCGCTCCAGTGGGTCGCGCCCAATCCTTTAGTCGGCGGCGACCCGAATAAGATCTCGCTGTTGAAAAATGCGCCGCGACCCAACGCCGCGAAAGTTTTCATTGATTTCATGCTTTCAGCGGAAGGTCAGAAATTGCTCCAGGACAAAGGCCGAAGTCCTGCGAGAATCGGCATGGGACCGAAAAATCCCCGGCTCAAAGGCGCAAAGACTTTCACGATGCACGTGAGCTCCGAGGAATATGAACAACTCGGGAAAGAGTTCGTCCGAACTTTCAAAATCCACTGACATGGCATTAACACTCTCCATGACCTGCGGCCCCTACGACCGCGCGCAGGCATTGATCGACGGCTCGGTGAAACCGGAAGGCATCGAGCTGGAAGTTCACGTCAACAAAAGCCCGGGACGGCAGACAAAGATCGATGGCAAGGAATTCGATGTCGCGGAGTTCTACACCGGCACCTACATCGCCGATCTGCACTACAAAACACTTGGCTACACGGCGATTCCGATTTTCGTCAAACGCATGTTTCGCCATTCATATATCTACATCAACAAGCGCGCCGGCATCCGATCGCCTGCCGATCTGAACGGCAAGCGCATCGGAGTGCAAAATTGGCTGACAACCACCGCGGTTTGGGCTCGCGGCTTGCTCGAAGAGGAGTACGGCCTCGATCCAAGATCTGTGACCTGGGTGGCCGAGCGTCTATCCGGCGTCGGTAATTGGAAACCTCCTTGGTGGTTGAAAATAGAAATTGTTCCAAGAGAACAAAAACAATTCGATCTCCTTGCTGCCGGTGCGATCGACGCGGGGATCACGACAGGAACCTGGGCTCCGAACGTGCACCCGGAGGTTGACTTCCTGTTTCCCAACTACGCCGAGCTGGAACGGGAGTATTTCAAGCGCACCGGCTTTTTTCCGATCATGCACACCCTGCTGATAAAAACCGCCCTATTGGAAAGAAACCCCTGGGTCGCGATGAGGATGTTTAAAGCCTGGCAAGAGTCGAAAGGAAAATGCTACGAATGGCTGCGGTGGCAGCGCGTGCATCAGACTTCGCTCTGGTACCGCGCCTTGTGGGAGGAAGAACAAGCTGTTGCGGGTCAAGATCCATACCTGTGGGGATTTCAGAAAACGAGACCTGAGGTAAACAAGCTGCTCGAGTACTGCCACCATCAAGGCCTGACGACGCGCAAATTCGAGCCCGAAGAAATGTTTCATCCAAGCACGCTGACAACTTAACAGGAGAGATCATGCCGCTAATCAAAATCATCTCTACCGGCGGCACCATCGCCAATACCGGGCACGGCCTCATTAGCATCGATGAAGTGCTCAAAGACATCCCCCAGGCGCGCGCTATGGCGGATTTCGAAGTCAGCGAAGCGATTCGGGTAAGGAGCGGGGCGCTTCGCTTGGCGCATTGGCACGACATCGCGCGCATGGCGGCCGCCGCCGCCGAAGACGCGCGAGTCGACGGCATCATCGTTACCCACGGTACCTTTACCACCGAGGAAACCGCGTACTTCCTTCATCTCGTCGTCCGGACCGAAAAGCCTGTCGTGGTCGTCGCATCGCAGCGAAAGCACGACGAAGTCGGCAATGACAGCGACCGCAATATGCTCGACGCGATTCGTTTGACGCTTTGTCCGGAAGCTCGCGGCAAGGGCGTCTTGGTCACCCTGCATGAGGAAATTCACTCCGCGCGCGAAGTCACCAAGACCAATCAGCGTCCGGGCGGCTTTCATTCCCTCGGACGAGGCATCCTCGGACATATCGAAGACGATCAAGTCAGTTTCTTTTACGCGCCAATCCGCCGCCACACGTTCCGCTCCGAGTTCGACATGCGTGAAATTCGCGAGCTGCCGCGGGTCGACGTGATCGCGGCTTACGTCGGCGGTGACGACGCCGCGGCACAAGCCTGCGTTGCGGCCGGCGCCCGGGGGCTGGTGATCAGCGGCTACGCCTACAACGGTCGCCCGTCGGCGGATCAGCTTGCGGGAATAGAAAAAATCGCCGCGTCGGGAATTCCTGTCGTTCTCTCCAATCGGGGCGGCCAAGGGCGGATTCCGGTCGACTGGAACGACCCCTTTGTTCAGGCCGATAGTCTCGTGCCGCACAAAGCGCGGATCTTGCTCATGCTGGGTTTAACCAAAACAAAAGACCCGCGCGAACTACCAAGAAAGTTCAATGAGTATTAGATAGATCCGACACGCTTTGTGTCCATGACGCCGTGTTTG
>DASXSW010000403.1:0-3005 GCA_036505755.1 Binatia bacterium
GTCGCTGGTCTCCCGCCTGGTGCTTGCCTTTGGCGTCATGTTCGAGCTGCCGGTGCTCGCGTTCTTCCTCGCACGCGTGGGGTTGATCGACCACCGTTTTTTGATTCGCCATAGCCGTTATGCGATTGTGGCGATCGCGGTGTTCGCTGCTGTTTTGACGCCGCCCGATTTGATTTCTCAAGTGCTTTTGATGGTGCCGTTAACCCTGCTCTATGTCCTTAGCATCGCCGTAGCTTATGCCGCGCGCTTCAGAATGAATCGTCGGGATCGAAACGGGGAATAAAAAAAGGCCAACCGACGGATTGGCCCTTGTAGAAGCGATTCGAAAGTTGACGAGCGTGTTTAGCTGTCCTCGTTGACAAAAGCACAGGCGGCAAACACCGTTGTCCAAAGCCCATCTTTGTTGCCGATGGCGGACTGAGTGATGTTCGAAGTGCGAACGATCTTGCCGGACATTTTGAACAGATTTTCTCTTTCGTCCCAAGCGATGTCGGGATCGAATTCTATACCGAGCGTCGTCGCCAACATGCTGGCAGCCAAATCTTCCGCGTACTCGCCGGCCTTTTCTTCGGTCTCGCCGAAGGAATGATGCTCGGAAAGATAACCATATTGTTCCTGATCGGCCGGTATGGCGACTCCGACCGACGCTGCCACTAATCGGTTCGGCTCGTTGGTGCTTTCCCGGTCGTAGACGCAAAACACGATTTCGCCCGGGCGTAAAAGCTTGATTCCCTCTTCCTTGGAAATGCGTTTGCATCCCGGCGGATAGATGCTCGATACCAAAACCAGATTGCAATACGCCAGCCCGGCCGACCGCAACGCCAACTCGAAAGAAGCCAGCCTTTCTTTGTGAACGCCGACGCCTTTAGTAAAAAAACATTTTTTCGGAATCATGGTGCGCTGCTATAACATGAAAGAAACTAACTGACAAGAATTTGGCTCAGAAAATTCGTTAAAATAGTGTTACTCGACGACAACGAGCACCGCCCCGCCTTCGACCGTCTCCCCGGGTTTGACTTTGATTTCCTTGACTGCGCCAGCAATCGGGCTACGCACCTCGTTCTCCATTTTCATCGCTTCGACGATCACCAGCCCTTGCCCCTTCTCCACCGCGTCGCCTTCGGACACCAGGACGGCAATCACCTTTCCGGGCATCGGCACAGACACCCTTTGCCGGCCCTGAAGCTCCACGCCCGATTGCGCCCCGCCGACGCGCACGCGTCTTTCATCGACGAGATGGATACGATAGTTACGCCCATCGACTAAGACACGATATTCGTCATCGGTATTGTCGACTTCGATTTCAAAGGAACGATTATCAACGATCAACGAGTAATTGGTCCGCCCGGTTTTCTTTCCGTCGACCAGGAATTCGTTGCCATCCACCGCCACGCGATAAACCGACTTGCCGATCTCTTCGATCTCGACCGTGTAACTCTGCTCGCCAAGCTTGGCAATAAATGCCATCGAGAACGCCTCTAGGAGCGCCGCCAACCGTGACTGCCGAGCGAACCGATACGGCGCAGCGCGTTCCGCTTGCCCTGCTCGCGCCATTTAGACGGCTCGGCTGCTCCTTTAGCCAGCAGTTTCAAGGTCTGCTCCTGTTCTCCGTGCAGCGCCGCAATGGCCGCGGAAGCGAGCGCAATCTCTTTGTGCGGTAGGACTTCTTCGCTGTTCGACGCCCGGTATTCTTGGTCGATGAAGCCGGTATTGAAATCGCCGGACATGAACCGCGGGTGCCGCAAGATCCACTGGTGAAACGGGATGTTGGTTTTGATGCCGCGGACTTGGTACTCGCGCAGGGCGCGACGCATGCGCAGGATCGCCTCGACCCGGTTCTCGCCCCAGCAGATCAGCTTGGCGATCATTGGGTCGTAGTAAATCGACACCTCCGCGCCTTCATAGACGCCGCAGTCGTTCCTCAGTCCGAGTCCTTCCGGCAAACGCAACCCCTCGATCCTTCCGGGACACGGCATAAAATCTTGCTCCGGGTCTTCGGCATAGATGCGACACTCGATGGCATGGCCGGTCTGCGTGATATGACGCTGGCGCCACGGCAAATATCCACCCGCCGCCACTTCGATCTGCGCCTTGACCAGATCGATGCCGACAACCCGTTCCGTCACCGCGTGCTCGACTTGCAAACGGGTGTTCATCTCGAGGAAGTAAAAATTTTGCTCTGGATCCAGGAGGAACTCCAAGGTCCCGGCGCCGACATAACCGACAGCGCGCGCTCCCTGGATGGCGATGCGGCCAATGCGGCGCCGCGTGCGGTCCTCCAATCCCGGAGAGGGTGCCTCTTCGATCACTTTTTGATGACGCCGCTGAATCGAGCATTCCCGGTCGTAGAGGTGAATGACGTGACCATAATTGTCGGCGAGGATTTGAATCTCGACATGGCGCGGTCTTTCGATGAATTTCTCGACGTAAAGGCGCGGGTCGCCGAACGACGAAGCAGCCTCCGATCTCACGGCTCGATAAGCAGATGACACTTCGCGCCGCAAACGCACAAGCCTAAGTCCTTTGCCGCCGCCACCCGCCACTGCCTTCAACATGCACGGATAACCAATCGACTCGATTGTCTGCAGGACTTCTTCCTCCGAGGTCAATATGCCGTCCGAGCCAGGCACCACTGGCACGCCGGCAGCCTTCATGATCTGGCGGGCTTTCACTTTATCGCCCATCTGGTCGATCACTTGGGGCGAGGGACCGATGAACACGATCCCTTCATCTTTGCAGCGCTGGGCAAATGCCGTGTTCTCCGCCAAAAAACCATAGCCCGGATGGACCGCTTCGGCGCGGCTCTTTTTGCAAACGTCGATAATCCGGTCGATCGCCAGATAGCTTTGCCGCGAAGGCGCGGGACCGATGGAGAACGCGTGGTCGGCGTATTTTACGTGCAATGAGTCGCGGTCGGCCTCGGAGTAAACCGCAACTGTTTCGATGTCCAACTCTCGACAGGCGCGTGCGATTCGGACCGCGATTTCTCCCCGGTTCGCGATGAG
>DASXSW010000404.1:0-5160 GCA_036505755.1 Binatia bacterium
AATTTCCCCGTTTTCCTTAATCCCGAAGTGAACAACGACTCTCAAATTGCTACGTTGTCCCACCCAAGCCCAATTTTCTTTTATCGTACTGAGCATCCGGTTCTGATAAATAATAAAATCCATTCCTTTCACGATCCCCGGACCACCGCGGCCACCAGCACCGATTGCCGCAGCGCCTTCACCTTCCCCAGATCCAGAGCTCAACACTTCGCCTTTGGCTGTTTTTTGCGCGCTTTCGCCTCTTGCTTTTGCCCGTTCCACTGCCGATTGAAGCAGCCTCTCGCGCACGCTATCGGCGGACGCCGACTCAGTTTTAGTCTCCTCTTTTGTTTCTTTGACCGGTTCTTTCTTTATCGGTTCAGTTTTGGTTTTTTCTTTGAGGGCTATTTTTTCTTCCTGAGGAGCCTTTTTCTCGACCGGCTTTACCTTTTCCGGCGGCTCTTTCTTGACTTCCTTTTTCGTTTCGGGGATCACCGGCGCCTTTTCTGTCTCTGGAGTTTTAGACGATTGCTTCGGCGTCCGCGTTAGCTCGGTGCCGAGATTCGTCGCGCCAATTTTTTCTCCGCCGATAAGATCGACAACATAGACCGGATGCACTGGACCGGTGGGGGCTGGCAACATCGGCACGAGAAAAAAGCATGCGATAAGCGCCACATGCAGCAGAAACGAAAAAACCAGCCACCTCGGCAGTCGTTCTTCCGCGCCGACGAGCGGAAACGATCGTTCCCGTAAACTGATTGTTGGCGATGGCATTTCCCCGGCCATGATGATTATCCCTCTTCGGACGGTGGCCGGGTGACCATGCCCAATCTCTCAATGCCGGCCTGTTTGATTTCAGCAATGGCTTTCATGACAGCGCCATAACGGACGTCTTGATCCGCGCGCAGATATACTTGCTTGTCCGCCTGCAATTTTTTGATCGCCCGAAGTTTGTCGCCCAATTCCCGAAGCGACATGGCGTTATCGTTGAGATAGATATTACCATTTTTGGCGACGGTGACGATTAAGTATTCTTCCGTCCCGGGAATGGCGCTGGTTTTGGCCTGAGGCAAATTAACTTGCACGCCCTGTTGAATGATCGGTGCCGTAACCATAAAAATGACCAGAAGCACCAACATTACGTCGACCAGTGGAGTTACATTGATCTGTGATATGGTCGTCGCATCACGTGGCGACGACGAATCCATGGCCATGCAGACCTCGTGGTTTGGAGATTAATAGATCCGACCTCGTTCCTGACTTGAGATACACACCGAAGACTAATTACCGTGCCGGACACCTCATATTAAGTTAAGCGCGATCAGCTCGTTTATTGCGCGACACCTTCGCGCCAGGCAACGGAAGCCCCCTGCAATCCAATTATACTCTGTTATCTTATTACTTGAAGAAGTGACGTTCTGCGATATTGAGAAATTCATGGGAGAAGTTGTCCATTTCGACCGCGAGTACTTTGATCTGCTGGACGAAATAGTTATACGCCATGAGAGCCGGGATCGCGGCGGCCAGCCCAACCGCGGTGGCGATCAATGCTTCGGCGATGCCCGGCGCAACGGCTTGAATGCTGGACGAATGCGTAACACTCAATCCCCGAAACGCGTTCATTATACCCCAAACCGTGCCGAATAGCCCGATAAACGGCGCGGAGCTGGCTGTGGTTGCCAGGAATGAGCAGTTCTTTTCCAATTTGGTGATCTCAACGCTGGTCGCTCGTTTCATTGCACGCGACACGTTCTCCACCCCACCCAATTCCGTCGTCAGGTTTTCCCCCGCGGACGACTCTTTTTTTGAACGGGAGACTCTGACAAGCTCTTCATATCCGGAGCGAAAAACTTGGCCAACCGGACTGGCGCTCAGTTCGCGGCTGGCGTCGTGAATCGATGAAAGATTACGCCGCTCCCAAAATATTTCGATGAACTTTTCTGATTCTCGTTTGGCGCGCCGGATTTGCCGATGTTTCTGAGCGATGATCCCCCAACTGACGACGGAAAACAGAACCAGCAAATAGAGGATCGCTTGGACGACCAATCCCGACCCACGAACGAGATCGAGGATGCCGTGTTGCGGTGTGGGAAGCCCTTCTTGCACCCGTAATTGGAACGACCAAAGAGAAGACATCACGCGTTTTTGAGGAGCTAATTGAAAAAGTATTACAAGCCTTGTAATTAGTCAATTCAGATTCACAATTTTGTCGTACAGTCATAGAAACGGAAAATCATCATGATTCGGAAACTCGCTGACTTGGAGCTACGCGACAAGAGTGTTTTCCTACGCGTTGACTTTAATGTGCCAATCGATCACGGCAAGATCACTGAGCCGCACCGAATCAGTAGCGCGCTACCGACCATGCGTTTCATTCTGGAGCAGGCAAGAACAATAGTGATCGCTTCGCACTTGGGCCGTCCCGACGGTAAGGTCGTGCCGAAGTATAGCCTTGCTCCGATCCGAGAGCACTTGGAGCATGCACTGAAACAGCCGGTGATTCTAGCGCCAGACTGTATCGGCACGGAAGTGGAAAGCATCGTCCGGGACGATGCAAACCGAATCGTTTTGCTTGAAAACCTGCGTTTTCATAAAGAAGAAGAAAAAAACGATCGCGGCTTTTCTCAGGCACTGGCATCTCTTGCCGATGTTTACGTGAACGATGCGTTCGGTGCAGCTCACCGCGCGCACGCCTCGATCGCTGGAATTGCGGCCTTTTTCAAGGACAAGGCAGCCGGTCTACTGATGCAAAAAGAATTGGACTACCTTACTCCTATTCTATCAAGCCCGGAAAAACCGTTCGTGACAATTTTGGGCGGCGCGAAAGTTTCTGACAAGATCGGAGTCATCAGGAATTTGCTGCCGAAAGTCAGTGCGCTCTTAATCGGCGGCGGTATGGCGTACACATTTCTCAGAGGCCAGGGATTAGAGATCGGTAGATCGTTGGTTGAGCAAGATAAAATCGGTCTCGCCGCGGACATATTAAAGGAAGCGGCTGCTCGTAGCGTCAAAATTCTTCTGCCCGCCGATCACGTGACGGGCGACGCCGAGAAAAGGAATCCCGAAACATGCCAAGGCCAAATTCCTGCCGAGCGAATGGGCCTCGATATTGGCCCAAAGACGGCCGAACTTTTTGCTGATGAGATTCGCAAGGCAAGAATGGTTCTGTGGAACGGACCCGTCGGCCTTTTTGAAGTCCCGCCGTACGATCAAGGCAGCCGCACGTTAGCCAAAACGTTGGCGGAAAATCATGCGCGCGTCATTAGCATTATTGCCGGCGGAGATACCGTGGCTGCGGTGACCGCCTCTGGTGTAGAAGCGAAAATTACGCATTTATCTACGGGCGGTGGAGCAACTCTCGAGTTTCTCGAAGGTAAAGAGCTTCCCGGGATCACGGCATTGGAGGACGATCAATGACACCGCCTTTGGTGGTGGGAAACTGGAAGATGAATGGCAGCCAAGCCGACTGCCTCCATCTGGCTCGGCAGATCGCCCGAGATGTCAAATCAAAACCGGCGCCTGTCCAAGTCGTTGTGGCACCGCCGTTCACGGCACTGGCGGCAGTCGGCAAGGCGCTTCACGACAGCAAAGTTCAATTGGCCGCGCAAAACTGCCACTGGCAGCTGAGCGGCGCCTTCACCGGTGAAGTCAGTCCGTCAATGCTAAAAGAGCTCGGCTGCGAATTCGTGATACTTGGCCATTCGGAAAGACGGCATATCTTTTATGAAAGCGACGACATGATCGGCAAAAAGGTTGCGCCGGTTATTGCGCAGGACATGCGGCCGATTGTGTGTGTCGGCGAAACGCTCGATGAACGACAGCGTGAACAAACCTTTGAAATCATCGCACGGCAGCTTGAGTCTGCGTTGAAGGGGCTCGGGAATGATGCTATAGACAAGATCGAAATCGCGTATGAGCCTGTATGGGCAATCGGCACGGGGCACAACGCAACTCCAGACCAAATCCGCGAAGTTCACGCACATATTCGACATTTTGTCGGCGCCTCGTTCGGCAGATCAAACGGGCATGGCGTACGGATACTCTACGGAGGCAGTGTTAAACCCGATAATGCCGCAATGATAGCCGGGATTGATGGCGTCAATGGCCTATTAGTCGGCGGTGCCAGTTTACAAGCGGAGTCGTTTTTGCCAATCGCACGCGCGTTTTCAAAAAATTGATAATCTTATGATTCTTGCAATAACCATTATTCACGTAATTGTCAGTGTGGGGCTAATCCTTGTGGTATTATTGCAAACCGGAAAAGGCGCCGAAGTGGGGGCGGTGTTCGGTGGCTCAAGTTCGACAATCTTTGGCAGCAGCGGCGCTGGCAATTTTTTGACCCGTTTAACTACAGGTATGGCGATTGTATTCATGATTACCTCGTTGACACTGGGCTATTTTGCCGGACGAAAACCGTCGGCGACTATCTTTGACACTCGCACGCCGGCGGCGGAACCTCGAGCGCCGATGCCGTCACAAGCACCTCAGCAACAACAACCCGCTCCGGGTAGTACTCAACCCACAGCGCCAACTACACCAGAAAAAAGTCCACCGGAAAAACCTGGGACGCCTTAGTTCATGGGCTGCGAGGGTGGCGGAATCGGCAGACGCGCTAGTTTGAGGGGCTAGTGCCAGAAATGGCGTGGGGGTTCAAATCCCCCTCCTCGCACCATTCCAACGGCTTGGATTGATTCGCTTTCGCTCTCATCTTCCCGCTTGGGTTCCGGTTTAGGTTCCGGTTTTGCCTGGTTTTTGGCTGCCACCGCAGGATCAACGAAGCCAGATGCCTGAAGGGCCGCTTGGCCGAACCCCTCGCTTCCGCGAATCCACTTACCATAGCTGCTCTCAATCATCGCCAGCGAGGTACCGCAATACTCCGCGACCCGCTTTGCTCGTTCGCCGTGGCTTAGCATCGCTGAGATGAAAGTGTCGCGGGTTGCGTAGAAATCCCGGTGCCTAATGTTCAACGCTCGCAGGGCTGGCCAGAAGTGACGCTCGGCAAATTCCTTTTGGTCTATTGGCCCGCCGTGCTGATTCTTGAGCAGATAGTCATCCGGCCTTATGTGAAGGGGCCTGATTGCATTCAGGTGTTTGGCTACTGGCGCTAGTAGCGGTATCGTCCGGTTACTCTTGTGCGTCTTTGTTGCGCCTGATTCGCCCTCGGAACGGCTAGAGTTGATT
>DASXSW010000405.1:0-6340 GCA_036505755.1 Binatia bacterium
TCCACCAGCGCGCTCATCTGTCGCGCCCGCTCCGCGTAAGACAACGCACGTACAAAATTGATCATATCCCAGCGCTCTTCTTCTTCCAGGCTCGCTGCGAAGCCGGGCATCGCCGTGTCTTTAACTCCGTAACTGAGCCACCAGAAGAGATCTCCCGCGGTATGGTCTGCAGCGTGCTTGGCGGTTAAGTCAGCAGGTTTGGGCACGAGACCTTTGCGGTTGGGGCCATCGCCATACCCGCCGACCCCGTGACACGCCGCGCAAGTCTCCTGATAGATATGCGAGCCATTGGCGACCGAGATCGCGTTGTAAGGAACCGACGGACGGAGATAAGTTTTCGGGTAGGCGTCGATGTAGAGCGCGTCATGGGCAATGAACGCGCCGGAGGCAAGACTCATCAGGCTCACTCCCAGCGCAAAATAACGTCGTCGCCATACGGCATAGCAAAGCCCAACGGCGCCGGCGATCGCCAGCCATTTTGCATCCGACATCTGCGAGCGCGCTCTTCTGTTGGTATCGACGGCGTTCCAACTCCAGCGAAAAGCGAGAGGCCACTCCGGCGGAATATGGCGCGCCGGCGGCGTGACGCTCATCGCTCCGACGATCAGAAGAATGCAACTGCCGAGTATGGCTTCCCGCGTGACGTTGCGCTTGAGCCGAGTCACCAAATCGGCGAGGCCCGAAACAACGCGCTGAACTGCGAGCGCCAGGATGCGCGGCTTCAGTTGCAGCAGGTTGATGGCGGCAATGCCGATCAATGGCAGCAGCAAAGCGAGCTTTATGAGCAACAGTTTCCCGTAGTTCGTGCCCAGCAAAGGGGGAACGGCCCCGACGAGACTCCATGCGTTCAAAAATCCGGTAGCAACGAGAATGAGAACGCTGATAAGGCCAAGGAGAGAAAATCGGCGAGTCGCCAACTTGATTGCCACTGGAGCCCAGGCATGAACGACGCCTCTGATCCAGCCAAGGAATAATGCAAACACGACGAGCCCGCCAAGCCAAACACCGGCAGCAAGCAGATGCAATGCATCCGCCGTCAATTGGATCATCAGCCAAGTCCCTTCGCCGGCCGCTGCATGACCTGAAAGGGCTGGCGTCATAATCAATACCGCGGCAAGTATCAAGGCGACACGACGTGAAGTATCCGACTGGGGATCGCGGCGGAAACCAAGCACGGCACCGAGCAACAGGATCAACAGCGCGCGGGTGGCCCACACCGCGCCGTACCTGGTTCCAGTCAAAACTCCCGCGATAATTTCAGGATGCAAGGCGTTAGCGAGCGAGACACCGGCGACGGAAACAATCTGCAGCCAGAAGGCGAGTAGCCCCGACAGGAAAATGATCAGAAGAGTCCATTGAGCGAGCCGGAGCAGGCGCCGATTGAAAGCGGCGAATTCAGGCGAGCCTTCACCGCCGGCGCTTCTCAGCGCGGGGCGCGTTACGAGAAAATAAAACCCCAGCGAGCCGAGAAGAAGCGCCGATGAGGCCAGGTGAATAAATCTGATAAGGGTCGAGGCAGTGGTCACTGGAGTGGGAAAAGGGGATGGGCGGTTTTATTTGCGAACAGGAAATTAAACTTCACGGAGATCTCAATTGCGAAGCGCGGTGAATTTTGTGTCGGTCAACGGCGCTCGTTCAATTGGTCTTTGCGCCGGCCTCCGTGGGAAATTTACGTTGCACCCAGCCTTTGATCCCGTCAGGCATGATCGCGATGTTGCGATAGCCGTGATCATCTTTCAGCACCTGGTAGGCGTCTTGGATAAGAACATTCTGCGGACAATCGCAGTAGAGAATCACCCGGCCGGCGCGCGGAATAACGCGAAGGTTTTTGTCCAGTTCATTGATGGGAATGGAGCGGGCGCCTGGAAGTCTCTTTTCCCGGTATTCCTTGGTCGGCCGAAGATCGATGATGGTGACAGTTTCTTTATTGTCGAGGTAATACTTCAATCGCTCCGGCGTGACAGTATCGACAACATCTTCCTGGTCATGGGCGGCGTCGCTTGCCGCCGGCCAAGCTATGCAAAGGCTAAGCAACGCAAATCCGACAAGCCAAAAATAGCAAGCGTGATAGCGAGTCTGTTCGATCATGCCGAGTCGACCTCCTTGGTTCTATGGACGCCGTCGGCGCCCTTGAGTCAAGTTCAAAACGTTCAAGCTGTTCAATCGCTGCGCTCCGTTCAATCCCCCTCCTTCATCCTCCCCGCGGTGCGGGGGAGGACCGAGGTGGGGGCGAATAGAATCACTAAAAATTACTCGCCTGGTGCACAATCTTGCCGCCGACCATCGTGAGCAGAGGCTTGATTTTCCTTATTTCCCTTTCCGGCACGCTGAAGTAATCGTGATCCAAGATCAAAAGATCGGCCAATTTGCCGCGTTCCAGCGAACCGAGAAGATCCTGGCGTCGCACGTATTCAGCCGCCCAATTGGTAGACATCTTGAGCGCGCGGACACGGTCGATGCGCTCGCGGCCGTTGTAAACTTTTCCTTCGACTTCGCGATTGACCAGAACGTCGATGTAATGAAAGACGGTTCCTACTTTAAAGATTTCGTTGTCATCGAGCTCTAGAACGGTTTTCACATTGGCGTCCAGCAGGCTCTTCACCGGCGCGACCCAGCTCAGGTACTTCTCGCCATAGTCCCTCAGCACCCTGGGACTCTCCTCAATATATTTCGGCGAGCAGCTCATCGTAATGTTGAGCTTCTGCAGGCGCGGGATCTGGTCCGGGCGCGGGTTCATGGTGCAGTGATCGATGGCATGCCCTTTCGCCTTGATTTGGTCCAATGAATAGCCGGCCCGCGCGCTGCCCTTTTCGATCGCGTCCAATGTTAAGTCGAGGGCCTTATCTCCCGCGGTGTGGGTTCCGGCCCACCTCAAGCCTGAGGCCACCGCATCTTCAATAAAGTCCGTATAGCCTTCGTTAAGAATCTCTCGATCCTTGGTCTCTTTTGGAATTGCCGGCGGCTCGAGAGTCGTCAATATGCCTGGGTAGGACGCGTCGACGCCCCTCATGCTGGCGGCGACAAACCATAAATAATCGGTGCCGTAACCGTGCACTCCGAACATCTCAGGAACCACCTGGGCGGGAGTGCCGACGCCCGGCGTGTAGCCGAAGCGGATGCCGATCTCACCTCTTTGATCTAAGAGCTGATAAGCCGCGAGAATTTTCAGGGAACGTAGGTTACTCGACCACGTGGTGATACCATAACTTGCCCAACGAAGATTTTCAGCTTTGTAGATCTCCGCCAATTTCTCGACGCCGGGGATCAAGTGATCCGATAATACCATCCGGTTGATGGTGTTCGAGGAGAAGCCATCATCGCGCATTAGATTGGGCTCCATGCGACCATGCCAGCCGGCGCGGATGAGTTCTTGTGCTTTGCCATTAGTGATCGAAGAGGTCCTGGTACGCAGATAGACAGGATTATTCGGCGCCGCCTTGTCCAGCTCGACTCGCGTGACGATCTGACTACGCATCGCAGCTTGCACCGCGTCCATCGGTTTGCCGTCTTTAGCGATCGCCTCTCTGGGCAAATCCAGGGCGATCCACTCGCCCGCTTTGCGTTTGGCGGCTTCTTGACGTACGGCCTCCAGAGTTTTTTGCTTGACGCTTTCCCAGGTATCGTTCGACTGCGCCCTGATGCGAATTCGCGGCGAAGCATCGCCCAGCGAATCCATGGCGTAGTCGAAGAGGTGAGAATGGGTGTCGATAATCCCCGGCACTACCGTGCGCCCTTTGGCGTCGATCATCCTTGTTTGCGGACCGCGGAGGGAAAGAATCTGCTTATTCGTGCCCGACAACAGAATCTTTCCATCTCTAATCGCCAGAGCTTCGACAACGGTTCCCGCATTCGCCGAGTTGCTCTTGTCATCCATCGTGTAGACCTTGCCGTTGTGCACGATGGTATCCGGATAGCTGATGACTTCGGTCGGAACGCTTTGCGCCCAAACGGGCAATGCGGCAAAGGCAAAGACAATAAACGAGCGCAGAAAACATCGAGTCATGAATCCTCCCTTGTTAACCGGCTTATCGGTCGGAAAAAATATGTTTGCCGAGGCATGTACCACACAATCACGCGATTGGAAAGGCAAAGGCTCCGCCCAACGAGTGGTTTCACTCCCGAGTCATTTCTCCGCTCGGGGAAAGCCGTAGGCGTCGACCACCATCTTCATCCATTTTGGCGTATTCTGAAACGTTCGGTGGTCGTTGACCGACACCTTTTTGCCTTTTAGGAGGCGGGCCACTTCTCCATCGGTGTACACGCTGGATTTAATCGGCTCGTAGTCGTCGATAACTTTTTGACCTTCGCGGCTCGCCATATGCTCGATGAAAAGGAGGGCTGCATGGGGATGAACGGCGCTCTTAACAACGAACTGGTTTTCGCGCAGATAGACCGGCGCCGGCTCGATGATTTTGCATACGAGGGACTTCGTCGGGTCTTTTCTCGAGGCTTCGACGCAGCTGTTATAAAAGGTCATCTGGTGGACCGGCTGTTCGCCGGTCGCGATGGCGCCCATCGCGCGGGCATTGCCGCGGATCCAAACGGGTTGCTGATCCTTGATCTGGCGAGCGTATTTGACGACCCATTCCTCGCCCATTCCTGCCATCAGAGATGCCATGCACTGGGGCCGCACGTCGGCGACAAATTTTCGCCCCTTGAGTTCAGGTTTGAGAAAGTCCTCCCATTTGTCAGGGACGGCATCTGGCGCAAGACGATTTTTATTGTAAGCAATCGAGCAAATGCTGCTCGCCACGGCGACTACGTTGCGGTAATCGGGATCGACCATCTTGGGATTGATTTCAAGCACGCCCTGCTGTGCCATGCCCAGGAGATCGAACTTCATAGCGTGGGCGGCGTTCTCAACGTAAAATTCCGAGCTCGCCTCAGAGGTGTCGAAATCCTTCACGGTGCCCGCTTTTAATTCAAGCAAAAAGCGCTGCAAGGCCTCGGGACCGCCGATTTCGTCCATGCGGATTTTGATGAACGGGTATTTCTTGGAAAAGGATTCCATCATCGGCTTGAAGGTTCCGGCATCCAAAGAGGAGATGACCCGAAGCGCGCCTTCTTGTTTGGCTTTAGCGACGATTTCGTCGCGGCTCGTAAGGAAAAGAAAACCTTTGCTGTCTGCAGCCTTTTTAGCCTCGAGAACGGCGGAGTACGCTGAGGCGGCGTAGACAGCAGGATTGAAGCTCCAACCTGCCAGTAAAAGACAAACGCTTGCAAAAAAACGGCTTCCCATGTCGTACCTCCGTACCCTGGCTATATTAATGTTCCAGCCAAAGTTCAACCGTTCGGGTAAATTCCAAGCACGAAATCCGAAGCTCGAAGCAAGTTCAAAACTTTCGCCCCCACCTCTGTCCTCCCCCGCGTCGCGGGGATGAAGGAGGGGGATTGAACGGAGCGAAGCGGTTGAACGGCTTGAACGGTTTGAACTTTAGACTTATTCCAAGCAAGACGGTGATATTCCGGACTAGTTCTTCGCTTCGCGGATCGTGAACGGAAAGCTTTGCTCGACCACGTGTCCATCGACTGACAGGACCCGAAACTTGACGGTGTATTTGCCGGCGGGAAGTTTCTTGACGCTGATGGCAAGTCGCTTCGGATCTTCGGCCAACACGTGAGCATCGTCCGAATCGACGCGCTTTCCATCCGGATCAAGCACGGAAGCGTAAGAATATTTGGGCTCCAACCGTTCGTTGAACCAAAGCTGGATTTTTCCAGGAGAGTTGAAAAGCGTGGCGCGACCCGCGGGTACGGATTTCACCAGATACGCGTGGGCGAAAGCGACGGCGGGAGTGAGCAGGGAAAGACCAATCAGTGCTATCCCACTGGTTTTTCTCACCACGAAGGGCACGAAGGACACGAAGAATTTGGAAATTGATTCATTTGAATTTCTTTCCTTCGTGCGCTTCGTGACCTTCGTGGTGCAATGTCTGTTGCGATTTTGGTTGCGACCCGGCCGTGCTGAGATTTTCGTGGTGAGTATGACAGGGATTCGGGGGTTCATCGTTTGCCGCTCTCTACGGGAAATTTTCTTTTTAGCCACTCGTCAAAACCATCATCTATAACCGAGACATTCGCGTAGTCGTTGTCGCGCAATAGAAAATAAGCATAGGAGTCGTCCCGGGGACGGCACGTGCAGTATAGGATCACGCGACCGGTCTTCGGAATCTCGGTCAAGCGTTTTTCCAGTTCGGCAACTGGAATCGAACGCGCTCCCGGCAAACGTTTTTGTTGGAACTCCTTGGGCGTGCGCAGATCGACAAAGAAGATTTTTTCCTTGTTGTCGAGGAGAAACTTCACCCGCTCCATCGATATCGTCTGAACCGGCTCTTCACCG
>DASXSW010000406.1:0-6209 GCA_036505755.1 Binatia bacterium
GCCAAAGGTGCGGTTCTGGGAGTTTTACAAGGAACCAAACTCGGCGGAAAAGAAGCATTGAATACAATCAGCGAGACCAGCAGCAATATCGTCAAAGGAACCTCGGACGTTGCGGGCGATATCGCGAAGGCAGCCAAAGGCGCTGTGCAGGGCGCGATAACGGGAGCAAAAGAGATCAGTTTGGATACCACTGAAGCGGCCTCCGCTGCAGCAACGGGCGCGCTAAAGGCCGCTGAAGAGATCAGCTCAAAGGCGGCGCAACAGGTGCGCAAGGCCGTAACGGGAACGATCAATGGCGTGAAAGTTGTTTTGAAGGAACCTTTCAAATCCAAGAAAAACTGACCGCTCGCGGAGTTGAAGCTTCACCGGTCACTCGGGTTTTCAGCATAGTCAGGTAGTGGATCATTTTGCTCAGACAAAATGATCCACTACGGATAAAGTTTTTCTAGCGCGCCTGCGCACCTAATCCTGAGGGAAACTTGACAACCGTTGACGGTGTCTCGGCGACCAGCGACCTTAGGGTCATCCCTTCCATGGCTCTTTCGATAGCCTGATCACGCCGGATCAAAACCTGGGTGGCAGGTCCAGCATTCTCAATGCCCGGCGCGTTCGCGCCGGCGACTATATCCAGAATCTCTTTGACGGGCACAGCTTCGGGTGGTCGGGCCAACGCTATTCCTTCAGGTTCGACTGACCTGAGCAGAATACCGGCTCTAACAAAGTCGTCGAAAAGATTATCCAGACTCGATACTCCGAGATAGGAAGCGAGTTCTGTCGCCTCCCAGGGAGGCGTCTCAGAAAGATGGCGCCGAGTAATCTCGACGAGCGCCGAAAGGGCGAGCCATTCCTGGAATCTGTGGCCTTTCCCACCGGGCAGCGCTTCACGCAGAAAAGCGGAAGGGTGCTGATGGAAATAAGCCACCTCGGCGCCGATGAGAAAAATCAGCCAGCCAACGTACACCCAGAGAAGAAACACGATCATGATTGCAAAGCTCGAATAGATAGCGGCGTAACGGGCGGAGTTGGCAACGAACACTGCAAATGCGGTGCCTATGACCTGCCACAAGATGCCCGCGGTGGCGCCGCCGATGAGCGCCGAACCGAGCCGCACGTTGGTGTAAGGAATCAACTTGTAAAGGAACGTGAACGTCCCGCAAAACAGGACAAACGGCATGACGTTGGTCGTCAAGGTAAAGATGTAACTGACGAATCCGATCTGGACGAGGCGCTCCACCAGCCAATAACTTTGGGCCGAGGCGGTAAGGGTTAAGGCGGTAAAGACCATGACCGGTCCCACCAAGACCACGCTCAGATAGGCCGTGATCCTCTGGCCCCAGGTGCGGGAACGCGGCAAACGCCAGATCCGATTGAGTGCGTCCTCGATCTTGGCCACGAGCGTGACCACGGTGTAAAACAACATGGCCACACCGGCCGCGCCCAGGATGCCGACGCGGAGATTGTCGACAAAGTCGATGATCCTTTTCGTCACCTCGGATGCGTTGGCGCCGAGCGGCTGAAGCATCTGCGCCAGAAAGGGCTCGAGAGCATTCTGAATCTCGAAGGCTTTCAGCACGGAGAACATCACCGCAAGAAAGGGAACGAGCGAAAGCAGCGTGGAATAGGTCAGGCTTATCGCCTGCAGATCCAGCACGTCGTCGCGATATCTCGTACTGGCGACGACGGCGGCCCGGTAAATAGAGCTTCGCACCCTGGCGAGAATGGCGCTCATCCTGACACTCGCTTCTAATAATAATTTAGTTCATTAATCCGTGAATTCCAGGGGGAAAGCGCTCCGGGCTTCGCAAATTTTTTATGATGAGCGCTCCAATTGATTAGCCAGATCTGCGAAATTCGGCGTCACGCATTATTGGCAACGGCAGTGGCGAGCGCACGTGCAGGTCGCGCTGGGGGAACGGAATTTCTATTCCGTTCTGCTGGAACTTTCGCACTATCGCGCAATTGATTTCCGAGTGAACCTCCAAATGCCGCTGCGAATCTTCGAGCCAAATGCGTAGGCGCATGTTCCATGCCGAATCACCGAATCCTGTATGCAAAACATCGGGAGCGGGTTTCTTGAGGACCTCCGGATGTTCTGCGGCCACCTCCCTCAGGGAACGGATCACGGTTTCCAGGTCAGACTCGTATGAAACGCCCACATTCACGTCCACCCTGACCGTTTCGTCGCCGTAAGACCAGTTCTCCAGCTTCGAGGAAACAAACTCGGAATTCGGTACGATCACGGCGATGTTGTTCAAAGTGCGAATCGTTGTTGAGCGCATGTTGATTTCCACGACGTCTCCCTCCTGATTTCCTACCATGATCCTGTCCCCAACCTTGATCGGTCGCTCGAGAAGCAGAATAAGGCCGGCGACAAAGTTGGAAGTGATATTCTGCAATCCAAAGCCGATCCCGACCGACAGAAAACCGACAATGACTGCCAGGCCGGTGAGATCGATCCCGATGAACTGAAAGGCCACGACGGCGCCGATGATCATGACGAGATAGTGGATGATGCGGGTCAGGGTATATTGCATACCCTCATCGATCCTCATTCGAGAAAAAAGATGAGCCCTCAGCACTCGTTGCAGCAGGCGCGAAGTCAGAGCAAAGGCCGCGATGAATACGACAAACATGAAGATCGACGAAGGCGTGACCGCGGTTTTGTTGATTTCAAAGAGCTTAAAGTTCAAGAAGTATTCAACGAACTCGATAACGTCCGATAACTTCATAGGTTCATCTCCCTTTCCTTGTTTTCACAAGCCAGCTGGATTGTACTCCTTGCGCCAAATCTTTTCCTACCGCAGGTATACTTATGGAAAGGAGAAAGTTATAAGAGGCGTGACATGCTCATCATTCGGCGCTCAACAGCAAACGGACTTGAAGAAATTAGTCGTGACGCCGCGACCGATCTGTTACCGCGCGGCGAGTGTAATCTGTGGCTCCACCTCGATGCGCCGACCGAGGATGAACTCCGCTTCCTCCAAGAAAGACTCAAGATCCACCCCCTGACTTTAGAGGACATCGTCCAGCAGAACCAGCGACCCAAAATAGAACCGTTTGAAGATTACGTTTACTTGGCCATCCATCCGTTGCAGCGCAAGGCGAAGTGGCAGATCGAACCCACCGAACTCGATCTTCTGCTCGGCCGCAACTGGATCGTCTCCGCCCATTACGGTCCGTTGCCGGGTCTGATCGAAAATTCGCATTTGCATGAAAGAATTCCTCGCGCTCTGGGGCGAGGCGCTGATTTTTGTCTCTATACGCTGGTGGATCTCGTCGTGGACAGTTATTTCCCCCTTATGGACGACATTGAAGACGAGATCGACTCGCTCGAAGACCAATTGCTGCTGCGGGTGAACAGCGTGGACATAAATGGGCTCTTGGCGTTGAAGCGCTCGATAGTTCAGATCCGGCGCGCCGTGACACCCCAACGGGAGGTGCTCAACCAGCTCACGCGCCACGATTTCCCATTCGTTCGGCCGGAAAACCTGGTTTATTTCCGCGATGTTTATGACCACTTGATTCGAATTACCGAAGAGCTCGACAGCCTGAGAGATATTCTCTCCAGCTTGCTCGAAATTCACTTGGCTGCCATTTCCAATCAGTTGAACATAACGATGAAGCGACTCGCCGCCTGGGGCACCATACTTGTTGGGATCACCGCCATCGCGGGCATCTACGGCATGAACTTCAAATTCATGCCCGAGTTGGAATGGCGCTACGGTTACTTCGCCGTGCTTGCCTTGATGGTTTTGATTTCCACGGGGTTGTTTTTTTATTTTAAGAAGAGAGGGGATTTATAATAGACATAGGACAGGCTGCAGCTCAGTCCTAGCGTGGCTCTTCATAGGACGGGTTCGAAGTTTTCGCTCAGACGGATCAGCACCACTGCCCCATTAATTGGTACAACTGAACCACCCTCAGCTTGGAGCCGAGGGTTCTGAATCGGTCGACTGGCAGTCGACTCTTGTTCCCGTTATTCCGGCGAAAGCCGGAATCCAAGCGGTTTTTGAACTCAAACTGAAAACGAACCTAGATACTGGCGTTCGCCGGCATGACGAATTTTTCACTCCGCCTGAAGGCACGGGATTTAAACGATCGCCGAGAGGGGGGACATTAAATACTTTGCGAAATACTTTGCGCCGATACGGTTTGGAATTTGAAGCTTGCCTGCCTCCCGGCAAAGTAAAGCACCTCGATCGACCGAGAATAGTCTACGTTCTGCTTGCGCGCGAACTCGTCGAAACACGGCAAACAAACAACTTTGTTCTGATATTCGGGTGGTACAATTTCCCGCCAAACTTCATCCGGAACGTAGAAATTGAACTTATCCTCACATTTACACACCCTGCATCTCTGTCGCTTAAAACCGCTCCGATCGCCTCTCCGATCCGCTATCCTCATCGTGACGCCTCCTATGTTTCGTTCATCCTCCATAGGGGATCAAGATTAAGCAACGATCATACCACCCGCGGAAATCATTGAGCTATTACTGACTGCACAAGGTCGCGTGCAACAAAACGTCGGAAATTTTCTACTTAATGAGAAATGTTTTTCATGTCAGATGTCAGCTTCGGTTTGAATTGAGTAAAGCTATTTTTCCAACGTTGCAATGATCTGTACGGGAGAGTTTATTGGGCGGCTACTTTGAAATTCTTTTAAAAAGGTCCCTTGTATTGGAAAGGTGACCAAATATAATTTTAGGCATTAAAGACGAAAGGCTGCTGCGTTGCTTGACTACATCTATGATGATCCCGGCTTTATCGGAATCACGCATGCCCCGTAATAATAGACCAAAAAAATGCGGCCATGACTTGCTGCCGGATCTCGCAGCGGGCCTTCATATATGCTCGTCAGGTCATCGGATTCTCATTGTACTCCCGGCCCGCTCTAACAAGTTGAGCTGAGCGGCTTCGCAATATTCCACTTTAGACCTTTCACATTCGATCATCTGCGAAGTTTTAATAAGTGATGGCGCATAAATACCACACACGTGCCACTTCCCTCTGAGCTACAGGTCAAATGACGAATTAACAGAGGTCTTCTATGGGAATCCCGGCGCCAACTCGCGAACGCGAAATCGACTGGGGATCAGCGCGCTCGCAAATCGATGAGCGCGGATTTGTTTTGATACCCTGCGTTCTCACCAAGAAAACTTGCGAAGAGATCGCCGCCTATTATGCCGACGACCACCGCTTTCGCTCGCGAATCGAAATGTCCCGCTATTCTTTCGGTCAGGGCGAGTACAAGTACTTCAATTATCCTCTACCCAGGATCGTGCAACAGCTCAGATCTTCCATCTATCCTCATCTCGCGCCGCTCGCCAACGAGTGGGCGGCGCGGCTTGGCAGTAAGATGCCGCGGTATCCTGAAAAACTTCCGGACTTCATCGATCAATGTCATCGTGCGGGGCAAAAGCGTCCAACACCGTTGCTATTGAAATACGGCGGCGGTGATTACAACTGTTTACACCAGGATTTATACGGTGACATCGTCTTTCCGTTTCAAATCACCTTGTTCTTGAGTCAGCAAGGAAAAGATTTCGACGGCGGCGAATTTGTCCTTGCCGAACAACGGCCGCGCCGGCAATCCCGCGTTGAAGTGCTCTCTCCGAATCAGGGCGATGCCGTCATCTTCTCAGGTCATCATCGACCGGTACGCAGCGCGCGCGGCTACTACCGCGCCACCCTGCGTCACGGAGTCAGCACAGTTCATTCAGGCGGTCGGTATGCTTTGGGAATTATTTTTCACGATGCAAAGTGAATCGAGCTGGGCAAGGCCTCCTGCCGACGGTCGCTTCGCTTTGGGCTAGGCGCCGTAGGAATCGGTAATCTGCCGGTCATCCTCTAAAATCAGAACGCTTGAGCAGATTTGCCGGCATCTATTTCGTGAGGCTTGGAGCGAAACCTTCGCTGCGGATCGTGGATATCGGGGTTGAGTATTCACTCTGGCCTGTTAGAGATCATAATAGACAGATCCAGCGCCTTCGCCCTTGCAGATCACATAAGAGGCAAAGAGAGCCTGGAGCGTTTTTCGCTTGAGGGTAAATGCATGGTCCTTCGAATCGCGACGTTGAACCTGGAGCAAGATCACAAACGTTGGGAAGCCCGTCGAGAGCTCATCGCCGGCCAGCTAAAAGACTTGCATCCTGATATTTTTGCTCTCAATGAGATTCATATCCCGAGTGAAACCGGCCGTTGGTTGCAGAG
>DASXSW010000407.1:0-5407 GCA_036505755.1 Binatia bacterium
GCTCCTGGGATCGCTACCCCAGGGAATGCCGGCTTCCTGCACGCGCTTGAAGATCGCATCGAATTCGTCATCGCTGACGTGAAACGCATAGTGATGCGGCTCGAAGGATTCGGCGGTATCAAAGTCCAGTGTCAGCTCCTCGTTGACGCGCACGGGCGCGAAATGACTCATTGGCCCATCGTAATGGAGGCCAAAAATCCTTGCGAAGAAACCCGCTGCAGCATCCTTATCCTTTGCTGGTACAATCGTGTGATTTAGCGTTATCGACATAGGCCCTCCTTAAGAGCTGGCGACCGATTAGGAACGATTGGGATAGCGATTGCTTCGGAAAAATCTTACCTCTTATACTTTAGCTTGGGAAGGACGCTCGGTGTCGAGCATGGATCGAGGGTATCGCAGCGGGTGGCCAAGCAATTGAAATGGATTCTGAGTTCGCAAATGCAATCGAATCGGCGAAACAAATAATGTGTCTCAGCAAAGCGATCTTCCTACGGATGGAAGCGCAGAGTTTGACATGTCACCGTAGTGGTTCAGTTTCACCGTTAAAAACATTTTCATGTAGGGGCAAGCCCCTGTGCTTGCCCTGTATTGGGCGACCACCCGGGGGGCCCTACAGATTTACGCGAAACAGAACCACTACACATGTCACCCTTGTGATTGACACCACCCTTGTTAACACGTAGAGTGAAATTCCTACTTCAGTATCAGGCCTTCTGAAAGAGGATGACACAATCGTTGAAGGCCTCTAATCCGTCTCTCTCCTTGCGGACTACACTAGCGGACAATCCGACCAGAGCGTGGTTTCAGTAATTGACTAGCCCATGTTCTGCCCATTGGCAGTCTAATTCTCAGGGTCAAAGACAGCAATTCTCTCATAGGAGGAGAACATGGGTAATAAGTTATATGTTGGCGGTCTGCCTTATTCCGTAACCGACGGGCGACTGCAGGAAATTTTTTCCGCGCACGGTGGCGTCGAATCGGCCAAGGTGATCTCGGATAAGTTTACGGGACAGTCCCGGGGCTTCGGCTTCGTGGAGATGAGTTCGGGGAGCGAGGCCCAAAAGGCCATCGAGTCGCTGAACGGGACCCAACTCGACGGGCGCACGCTGACCGTCAATGAAGCCAAGCCGATGGCGCGCCGTGATAACGACGGTGGCGGCCGCGATGGCGGACGCAATCGCTGGTAGTCTTTCCATTTCGTAGCTAGTCACCTGGGGCAACAGGTCGGGTTGCCCCATCTTTTTCTTGGATAAACCGCGTCGGCTGATGCCGATTCGGCGGGAGTAGAGGTTTACTCCCGCAATTTCGTCGGTTCCCTTTCACGCACGCGGGAACCGAGATATTCTTACTGTAAGTTTTTCACAGCCCCGAGGACATTCGCTAACCTTGGAGGTTTTTATTGGGCCATAAACAAGGGAGGTTTCATGATCGAACGTGAAGCGGCTAAACAAAGCGCAGAGCTATTAAGAGGTATTATCCGTAGCATCGACAAAAAGCTTGAGTACAACTTCATAGACCCCACTCAAGAAGGAAGGTTCTCGCTCCGGCTGTCAACTCGCGGGCGGCAAGGAGTTGTTTCCCTACGGACCGACGACTTGCGCTTGGCCATGCTCGATAACGTGCGCAAGAATGTGGTCCGGCAAAAGATCAAGAGTACGCGCGACCATTTGTTATCCAACTATGTCGTAGACGTCATGGGGAGAAGAGCGGCGAAGATGCTGAAAAAGGCTGGCGGCGGCAAAGACGAAGCCAGGCCATCTTTTTTTAGACGTCCACAGGGAAGAAGATAACAGGCGAGCAACTCAAAACCCCATCTCGAAGACAAGATTTCATAGCCCGTCCTTTCCGCAGGTTCTTACACTGTTTTCAAGCGTCAGGTTTGAACGATCACACGGCGGCTGGAGATGGCGCGTGCAGGTGCTCCCAGCCCCGTTTGCTTAACCACTAAGTCGGGGATCAACGATTCTGTGACCGAGGGCACTTTTAGCAAATACCGCGGCGCAGCAGGCAATACTTGAGCAGGTAGCGCCCTTTTGCTAATTGGAGAATCGCCGTGAACTTCGGAACAACCCAAAATCGATAGGGGCCAGGGTAAATTTGATAGCTTGGTGGGAGTTGAGTATGACCATGACGTTTCGGACGAAATCGCTATGGTTTTGCATCCTGGTTTTTTTCAGTCTGACTATAGGTGTTGTTGCGGGAGAACCGGAGGGAGAAAGACTGCACGTTGGGTATAGCATCTACTCGGGAATGACGGCGCCCCTTTGGGCGACGAAAGAGGCGGGCCTGTTCGAAAAAAATGGTCTCAATGTGCAATTGGTGTATCTAAGAGGCGGTACGGAGGCTGCGCAAGCCTTGGTCACCGGCGACATTCCATTTGCCATGATGGGAGGAGGCGCGGTGATCTCGTCCAACCTCGCCGGGTCGGGAAGCGTCATTCTCGCGGGGATAGAGAACGCGATCCTTTTCAAGCTCGTGACATCAAGAGAGATCGATTCCCCGGAGAAGTTACGCGGCAAAAAACTCGGTGTTGCATCGCTGGGCGGCTCAACCTATCTGGCGACCCTCCGTGCCGTACAGCATTTCGGAATGAAACCGAGTGACGTAACCATCTTGGCGATGGGCGGCGGGCCGACCAGATTGGCGGCAGTGCAATCGGGCGCGATCCAAGGCGCTGTCTTCTTGCCGCCTGAAACTCTGATAGCAAAGAAACTGGGGCTCAATTTTCTTCTCGACCTGGGATCTTTGGGCGTTGACTTTCAGAATGCAGTCATCGCCGCGGGAAGAAGCGTCGTAGAGAAAAGGCCGGAGACGGCCAGACGATTCATCAAGGCTTTGGTCGAGGGAATACACGCGTATAAGACCGATAGAGACTTTGGACTTAGATTACTGCGGAAATATCTCAAGACCAACGATCAAGAAATCATCGAAGAGACGTATGATTTTTACGGGGATAAAGTTTCCCCAAAGCCCTATCCAACCGTAAAGGGTATGCAGGCCGTGTTGAGCGATCTTGCGGTTAGAAATCCTAAGGCGAAAGACGCCCAACCCTCTCAACTCGTAAACCTGAGTTTCCTCAAACAACTCGACGAGAGCGGCTACATCGATCGGCTATATAAAACCCCGCGATAGGACGTTACACTTTATTTGGCGGCATCAGGCAAATTTTTCGAGCCTCGCCCTTGCGCCCTATCGTCGGAAAGAAAGGTAAGTTCTCATGAGATGTTCCGGCAGCGCAGCCCTCAGCTGCTTCTTTTTTTTTGCGTTTGGCTGACTTCCGTCCAGGCGGCCGAATCCAAACCGGGGTGGGAAAAGGCGTGGGAGCAGACTGTCGCTGCAGGCAAAAAGGAAGGGCAGGTCACGATCTACCATACCCGAGGCCCCTTCGATAATGTCTTCGCCGATTTCACCAAACGTTATCCCGGGATCAAGCTAGTATCGGTCGTAGGACGCGGCGGCGACCTGATCTCAAGGATCATGGGCGAGCGGAGGGCGGAAAAATATCTCACCGATATCTATCTGGGCTCATCGGGCACTCCCATGGATGTTCTCTACCCGGCGAAATTTCTGGAACCAGTCGAGTCCATTTTGATTTTGCCCGAGGTCAGAGACCCGTCGAACTGGTTCCGCAAACAACATCACTTCGCCGATCCCGAGGGCAAATACGTCTTTGTTTTTGAAGGGGTGGTGCGTTCGGATATGGCATACAACAACACGCTTGTGGATCCGAAAGAGTTTAGTTCCTATTGGGATCTGCTCAAGCCCAAGTGGAAAGGAAAGATCGCCGCGATGGATCCCAAGTTGCCGGGCTTCCCATCGGGACTCCTCCAGTTTGCATTTTATCATCCGGATCTCGGCGCCAATTTCCTAAGACAGCTGTTTGGTGACATGGATATCACATTATCGCGCGAGGGCCGCCAGCTTGTGGACTGGTTATCCGTGGGGAAATTCGCCATCGCGATTGCGCCGTCCGCCAGCGAAGTTCACTCGGGCATGAAGCAAGGCTTGCCGTTGAACCGGTTCGAGCCGCGCGCGTTCAAGGAGGGGATCTACATGCGCGCAACCCAGGGATCGCTCAGCATCTTGAACCGTCTGCCCCATCCCAACGCAACAAAAGTCTTTGTCAACTGGCTTCTTTCCCGCGAAGGACAGATGCAATATCAGAAACATTTTTTGAGAATAGATCCGGTCTTCAGTTTGCGGGAGGATGTCCCTCCAGATCCCACCGTTGAGCCTTACAGGCCCAAGCCGCGCGACAAATTCATGGCCATTTATCGTCCGGAATTCAGAGATCTCGAAGGGGCGTATAAAGTGATCGACGACGCACTGAAGCGATAGCCGCGTGAAGAAAGAAAAGACGTGTAGCAGAACGGAACAGGTTTGAGATCAGCGAAACAAATCCAAAATCAGTGTTCATTTTCAATCCACAATGACTCTTAAAATCGAGAAAGATTCCTCGCTTTACTCGAAATGACAACTACATAAGCTATGTGTCATCTCGAACAAAGTGAGAGATCTTTCCCAAACTGAACCACTACCCTGGCCCCTTGACACTCGACACTCGCACTCTTTCTGCGTTTGGTCATTTGAAATTGTTTCGAATTTCGGATTTCGTGCTTCGAAGTTTTTGTTCTTGGCGCCCTTGCGTCCCTTCGACGTCGCTCACGGCATGCTTTGCGCGAGACATGGGTTTTCCGATGTCTTATTTAATTCAGATTTTCAAATATGTTTGGCTAGATTTAGACACCAGACATCATGACAGCAAACACTCACTCACGAGGTAAGGCTTAAGGCCGCTCGCTCGGCCGCTAGCGGCCGGCCTGAGCCTTCAGCGCCTGAAGCTCCGCCTCGGTGCGCGGCGTCAAGACGCCAACCTTGCGAGCGCGTTCATAGGGAATGATGACTCGGAGCGGCTGGCCTTCGCGTTCGAGCGACGAGATGTGGCGCGACTCGGTGCCGCGCGTCGGCAGATCGAACAGCGTCCACTGATTCGTGCCTGGATCGTATTTGGCGACCTTGTCTGTGCTCCACAGGTTGGTCCACACGTTGTGCGCTTTGTCCACGCCGATCTGATAGGGCTGATGCGCTTCAGGATTCGGCAGCGGCACGAGGATCGTCTCCTTGGTGTGAATGTTGATCTTGGCGAGCGTGCCGCCGAACGAGTTGCCGACATAGACGTAATCGCCGTTTTTATCGGCGCCCATTCGCCGCGGTGCCTGCGCCCACGCGAACGGCGTGTTGAAATCCGGCGGCTGGAAGGTCTCATACATCTTGCGCTGTTCCGCGCTGAGGTTCTCCATGACCGCCTTTTCCGGCGCGAGCTTGAACTCGCCGCTCTTGCCGGTCGTGATATCGCTGTAGTCGATCAAGTCCTGGGCCATTAGCAGCCACCAGGCATTGCCGGTGC
>DASXSW010000408.1:0-4501 GCA_036505755.1 Binatia bacterium
CTTATAGTGACTAATTCTGCTACGCCATCTCCTGCTACAATACTACGAAACCGATGGAGATGTGAAAAGATCGACGTAATTTTCAAAATCATTTCCGTTCGTAAAGTAAAAGTTGTGCAACAAATTCATTCGTAGCTAAAGACTGCTTAGCATCTTCTAAAAATGCTTACAGGGTTCTTCTAATATGATTCATCGCCGCACCAATGGCAAAGAAATCAGCAGATTACCGAATGAGCATTTGATGCGGTGGCGCTGGTTTTAACTTTCTTTTTTCAGTTTAAAAAATAAATGGACTAAATGTTTCATAAATTTTGTTCGTTGATTTTTTTTATTGACAGCGATTCTCTTTTTAGCTAAGCAGGTTTCGGAGACTCACGGACCCTTCCTATTCGAACAAGTCTGATCTTAGATAGCTGGCTGGCTCGCGGGGTTGTACATCATCCTGCGTGCGGGAGGTTTATTTTTTTCAGGAATAAAACGGAAGTGCTTTTTCTCTTAACTTTGACAAACAAAAGGAGGTAGCGGGTTATGACGAAGGGCGATCTAGTGGAGAAGGTGGCTAAAGCAGGACAGCTTAGCAAGAGAGCCGCAGAGTTTGCGGTGGATACGACATTTGAAACCATTGGCCGATCGATTAAAAAAGAAAAACGGTTCCAGTTTCCGGGATTCGGTACCTTCACTGTGCGCGGACGAAAGGCCAGAGAGGGAAGGAACCCTCAGACCGGAGCTGTCATTCACATCAAGGCAAGCCGGACTGTCGCGTTTAAGCCGGCCCCTTCTCTTAAGAAAGGGTTGTAAGAAAAAATTCGTTACTCCGTTTATCCGTTTAAAGGTGTGCCGGGCAGGGACCAAGATTGAGTCCTGGGTCCCAAGTAATCGAGAAAGCTTCCGGGCCTGTTGATAAGTCTGTGGATAAGTCGAACAACGGCCGGAGCCGAGAGGTGAAAGTGTATCTAAAACCTTGCCGCATAATTAATGGGCATAAGAAAATTACCTGGTAAGCCTCTCATTGATCGCGGTCTCCAGTAACTTCTCCGCGTCATCTTTCACAGAGCAGTAGCGCTTAATGTCTCTCGCGCCCATCCGGGCGTTGGCGTGAATCTTTGTTTTCTGAAATCGTTGCAGCTGAATGGAGCGCGCCGCATTGGTTCATTGCTGCGACTAACATGTAGCGTCATTGCCGGCCTTGCCGAAAAAAACAACAAGTGATTTAGTTAGCGTGAGTTTGGAGGGATATCTCGCCTCGAAGTTGACGGATTTTCTCGGCTGTTATCCGTCGAATGTGGGCCGGGCGGTGCAGGAGGGTTAGTCCGTTAATAGAGTTAGACAAGTCTGACAGAGGTGCGCCCGGTGCTCTGCAGCGGTACTCTACTGGTGGGACACTGGTGCTGGTGTCTAGTGCTAGTGCGCTCTGACATGGAATTGATATTGAGGGACAGAGGCGGTCGTGAATCTCACGCAGTTGATAGCCTTCCAAGCGGTAGCGAACAGCGGAAGCATCACCAAGGCGGCCCAACTACTTCACGTCAGTCAGCCGTCGATTTCCAAACACGTTAAAAATCTAGAGCGGGATTGCGGCGCAAAACTGTTCGAGAGAAATGCCGGCGCAGCCGAGCTTACAGATGCGGGATCCTCTCTGTTGCGGCACGTCAACGCCATTCTTGTTCATCTTGATGAGGCAACAAAGGAACTCAAGTCTCCTAAAAATTGGACAAAATCAGACCCTCTCAAGGTTGCGGGGAGCTATGCCGCATCCGCGCTCCTTCTTCCGTCGTTGCTGGTCAATTTCAAAAGCAAGCACCGCGACACTGCCATCATACTGCGAAGCGGCACCACCAGAGAACTGAAGACGATGCTGCTAAACTCGACTGTCGAGCTCGCGCTGCTTAACGAACTTCCTGCTAATCCTGATTTTGCCAGCGAACCGTTTCGCAAAGAAAAGCTTGTTGTGTTTGCGGCACCGAGTCATCCGCTCGCGAGGAAGAAAAGGCTAACCGTATCAGACCTTCGTCAAGCCACGCTCGTTACTACAGGGATGGCAAGCGCAGTAGACAAGATGGTCAACCATCTCGTTCATGAAGGATTGGGAGCTAAGATTGCTATACAATGTGGCAGTCCGGCTTCTGTCAAAATACTTGTCAAAAACAAAATAGGGCTGGGGATCTTGTTTCACGATATGCTGATCCAGGAGATTAGAAACAAACTTTTCAAAGTCTTGGAAATTCCGGGGCTGGCATTAACCGTCCAGAGCTACATCGTCTACTATAAAGACCGACCCCTCTCGCCTCCTGCAAAGGACTTCCTCGCTCTGCTCCGTAAGCGAGTGCACCGAAGTCTATAAATTGTTGCTATACCGAGGGATTCGCATAACTAAACGTCATGGTTGCGCTATGCCTAAAAGATATTTGACACTAGGTGACGTTTGACATATCCGAACAACGTGCGCGATAAGAAGCGCGAGCGTACGCTCTGGCAATGAAATTGATCAATGAAGATTGAGGGACGTTTCATATTTCCGGCCCCTTCACAGGAAGTCTGGGATTTGTTAACCGATCCGGAGTCGCTGCAACATTGCACGCCTGGCTGCAAGCAATTGACGGAAATCGCCGCCGATGAATTCGAGGCGACGATGGAAGTTGGCATCGGGCCGATCAAGGGCACCTTTCACGGCAAAATCTCGATGAAAGAGAAAGCGCCGCCGCGCAGTTATCGGCTGATCATCGAGGGGTCGGGAGCGGCGGGCTTTGTCCGCGGCGAGGGCGCTCTCACATTGCAGGACGAAGCCGGCGACCAGACCGCAGTGCATGTTTCCGGCGATGGCCAGGTGGGCGGCGTGATGGCCGGGGTCGGCCAGCGTCTTTTTGAAGGCGTGGCCAAGCAATTGATGGGGCAGTTCTTTCAATGCATGCAGAGTCGCCTTGCGGCGCGTAAAGAAAATTCCTCGCCTAAAGCATAGCGAGGATGGGTCTGCACGGAGGTTTCATGTCGATCGAAAATGTCCGAATTCCGAGTGGAGCGAGCACGATCGGCGGTCTCTTGGCCTTGCCGCGAGGGCAGGGGCCGTTTCCCGGCGTCATCATGATTCCGACGATCAGAGCCTTGGATGAATTTGCCAGGGACGTCGTCGAAAGACTTGCAATGGAGAATTTTGTCGCGCTCGCAGTGAACTTCTTCGATCATCCGGGGGTTCCGGAAGATATCTTTAAACGGCCGGGTGCTCAGCCGGATGATCAAGTCCTTGGCGATCTCAATGCGGCACTCGCCATGCTCCGGCAACATCCGCTGGTGGGCGACCAACCGGTGTTTGCATGGGGCTATTGTCTGGGCGGCCGTTTCGCGATGTTATGGCCGACATTTCAAAATGACCTGGCCGGAGCAGCCTCGTTCCACGGTTTTCCGACCAACGATACCAAAAATCCCAACACGCCGACCCAGCCACTGGAGCGAGTTCAGTTTTTACGCGTGCCTCTGATTGCCTTCTTCGGCGAAGCCGATCGCCTCGTGTCGTTGAAAGAGGTTGACGCTTATCGCAACACGCTCGCAGCGCACAAGAAGGATTTCGAGGTGCACACCTACCCAGGAGCCGATCACGGTTGGACGAACGCGAAAGGCCCCGCCTATCGCCAAGAAGCGGCCGAGGATTGCTGGCGCCGCGGCCTCGAATTTTTGCGCCGCCGCGCCACCGAGCGGGCGGATCGCGCGGCGGCAGGCAGTTAGAACCAGGAGCAAGAGTTCTAGATTCAAGATGAAGCCGGCAAAATTTGACTACTACGATCCGACGAGTCTTGGAGAGGCGTTGGTACTTCTCGACACTCATCAAGGAGATGGCAAGGTTCTCGCCGGTGGCCAGAGCCTGATGCCACTTTTGAACATGCGCTTGGCGCGGCCCAATGTCGTCGTCGACATCAATCGTATAAAAGAGCTCGATTACGTGCGGGCGAGCGATGGCGGTATCGCCATCGGCGCGCTTGCGCGCCAGCGCGCTTTGCAAACGGAGAAGCTGATCGCCGAGCGGGTGCCGATTCTCCAGGAAGCCGCGTATTACATCGCCCACCCGCAGATTCGTAGCCGTGGCACCATCTGCGGCAGCATCGCCCACGCCGACCCGGCGGCGGAGCTGCCGGCGCTGGCGCTGGCGCTCGACGCGGAAATGACTCTAACCAGCGCGAAGGCAGCGCGAACTGTCGGTGCCGAGACTTTTTTTCAGAGTTTTTTTACCACCGCTCTCGGGGCCAATGAGATACTTACCGAGGTGCGCTTCCCGGCACCGGCCAAAGATAGCGCATGGTCGGTGCTCGAGATCAGCCGGCGTCACGGCGATTTCGCGATCGCCGGAATCGTTGCGGGATTGGCATTAGACCCGGATCGCCAACTCATCCGCCGGGCGCGACTGGTCTACTTCGGAGTGGGCCCGACGCCCATACGCGTCACAGCAGCGGAAGAGGCGCTAATCGGCCAGGCCGCTTTAGAGCCAGCCTTCGAAGCGGCGGCGCAAAGCGCC
>DASXSW010000409.1:0-4084 GCA_036505755.1 Binatia bacterium
CGCTGCGCCGTGAGGATGGGGAGAGTTTTTGGTAAGGAGCAAGTAAGCGGGATTCGACAACACCGGGTCGAAGAGAACTGTTTCTACCGGGGCGCCTTCGTCTTTTAGTTGCAGCGGTCTGTAGCCATAGAGCCAGGGCGCCATTTGAATTTCGCCCGCGCCGATGAGATTGGCCTGTTGTGTGTGACCCGAAACCATTCTGGGGTCGAGCTTTGCCAGATTTCTGAAATAACTTAGAGCCTTTTCTTTGCCCCAATGAAGCAATAGAGCCCCGAACAAATCCTGATCGGCCGGATCGAGCGAGAAACGCCCTTTCCACTTCGCATTGAGTAACTCCTCATAGCTCTTCGGCGCCTCGGGCGGTTTTATATGCTGCGTGTTAAAACCAAGGGCGATGACAAAATGATAATGCGCGGTCCACAGTCCCTTTTCGTCGGTGAAGTCCTTTGGGATCCCCTCCCGACTTGGCGAAACATAGGGATCGATCAATCCCATTTGCCCCAGCGTGTGAGTCTCACCGGCCGAGATGTCGATGACGTCAGCCAGTGTTTGTCCGGCGCGTGCTTCGGTGGCGAACTTATTGAAAACCCCGGTCGCATTAGCTCGATAGTGCTCGGGAGTTATGAACGGGTATTTTTTTTGAAACTCGTCGAGCAGCGGCTTCAGCTGATCGACGGCTGTAAAACTATAAATGACAACCTTGCCTTCCTTTTTGGCGCCTTCGATTAATTTTTGCTCCCGCTCTTTTCCCAGTCCGTCGTACTTCTTAAGGACGTTAGAGCTTTGGGTAAGGCCGGGTGAATCGGAGAGAAGGCCAAGGGTGACAGCAAATAGAAATAGAACGCGGGTAAACCTGCTCGTTGCGGTCATGGATCCTCCCACTCGTTGCTGCTTGACAATAGCGGCTTCGTCATATCAAAAGTCACAGAAGTGCATATAGGTCAAGGAGCATTTTATGGCCAAACCAGAGTTACGAGAAAGCGCGACGGACAACTCGCCAACTCGAAGCCTCGCAGAATACATCGCCGGATTCTCTTATAAAGCTATCCCGCCGGAGGTGGTCTCGCACATCAAGTTTTGCTTTATCGATTCGCTCGGCTGTGCCCTGTTCGGCTCCACACTCCCGTGGGGTAAGATTATTACTTCGTTCACGAAGGAATTGGGCAAAGGAAAAGGGGCTCTCATCTGGGGAGATGGCGCCGAGGTGCCCAGCACCAGCGCGCCGCTTGCCAATGGCACGTTGATTCATAGTTTCGAAATGGACGACCTTCACCGCGTCGGAGTCATTCACCCCGGTTCAGAAGCTATACCGGCTGCAGATGCGCTCGTCCGTCATGTCGGCGACGTTGACGGCAAACGATTTCTCACTGCGGTTGTCGCGGGCTACGAAGTCGGCTGCCGTGTCGGCATGACTGGCGGAGCTGCACAACTCCGCCGCGGATTTCACCCAAGCGCGACTTCCGGCACGTTCGCGGCAGGAGCCGCTGCCGCTAAGATGCTCCGCTTGAGTCCGGTCAAGACAGTCCATGCTTTAGGAATTGCGGGCACGCAGGCAGCAGGACTGATGGCCGCCCAGCACGCTTCCATGGTGAAGCGGATGCACCCCGGCCGCTCCGCTCAGGCGGGAGTGTACGGCGCGCTCCTTGCGGCCAGAGGCTTTACCGGGATCGAAGATGTCCTGGAAGCACCGTACGGCGGTTTTTGCTCGACCTTTATCGATCAACCAAATATGTCACACCTGACCGACAGACTAGGGGACCGGTTCGAGACGCTCAACGTCGGCTTTAAGCCCTATCCCTGCTGCGGCAGCAATCATACGTCGATCGATGCGCTGAAGAAAATCCTTCGCGACCACCCGGAGGTCAACTCAGAGAGTGTCGAAAAGATTCGGATTCGAACCACCCGCGCGACTAAACTACACGTTGGCTGGCCTTATGAACCCAAAAGTATGACCACCGCGCAAATGAATCTTCTTTTCTGCGTCGCCATTCTGCTCCACGACCGCGATTTTTTCGTCGATCAGGTTACGGAAAAATCGATTCGCCGCAGCGATGTTCTACAAACGACCAAAAAAATTGAAGTTCTCGAGGATTCCCAGTTCGATGCTCTAGGTGACGAGGGACGCCACGGAGTGGACCTGGAAGTACAACTGCGCGACGGGAAAAGCTATAGCGAAAGAGTCCTCCACGCCAATGGCAGCGACAAGCATCCGATGACGCGGGAAGAGGTGTTGGACAAATTTCGTCTGCTGGCTTCACGCGTGCTCTCACGCTCTCGAGTTGAGAAGCTGGAAGACACGCTCCTCAACCTCGAAAAACTCGACGACGCGAGCAAAATTGGCAAGCTTTTGACAGCTTGACCAACAATTTCAACGCGCACGGAGCGATTTGAACGATTCGAACTTTTCCTTTCTTCGTTCGTCCAATTCTTAGCCCTTCCAAAGACAATAAATCGGCGAGCAGGATCTACCGCGCTGCACCGAGTTGGCAATGTTAATCGCTAGGGACGGAGAAATTCAGAATTTTCGGTAGTGGTTCAGTTTGGGAAAGATCTCTCACTTTGTTCGAGATGACACATGGCTTATGTAGTTGTCATTCCGAGCAAAGCGAGGAATCTTTCTCAATTTTAAGAGTCATGGCGGATTGAAAATGAACCACTACCGAATTTTCGCCCGCTTTGACCTTGACGATTAATCTTTGTATTGTTTTTTGTTTGTCTTAATTTTTTAGGAGCTCGACATGGAGGAGAAATATCGATGGAGCGTGCCCGTAGCGTTCTAATTCTCACGGCTGTCTTGTGCGCGACGGTTTCTGGACACCCGACCTGGACATTGGCCGCTCCCTATGGAGTCACGGTCAGAGAGCTTATCCCGCTAGCTAACTGGCAGAAACAGTTCAAGATTACTGACGGTAGGGACCAGGGAAAACTCGTCCCGCTGACATTTCGGAGCGGCACCCGGGAAGGATGGAGCCTCAACTTCGGCGATTACGCGGGCGTACACCTGAGGAACGACACGACCGGGGCATTGATGATGGAGCGACTCGATTTGTTCAAAAGTCGCAGCTTCATCATTTATGAACCAGCGCTGCCGATCTTGACGCGTGACATAGATTCCGGCGTCTCCATTCTTCGCCAGGCGAATTTCAAAATGTACGATCATGACACTGGCAAGCTCAAACGAACCGGGCAGGCAAGCCATCTGGTGAAACGGGTCTCACGTTCGCAATTCGAAACGCCCGCCGGTCTCATCGACGGTTATTATATCGAGATCGAACACCGGATGGACATGCAGTTCGCTCAACTGCACATGTCGCTTGGCCTCGGCTGTCGCTTGGATGAGGGCCCGGTTTACGGCTCCGGCCGGTATACGCTCAGGAAACTTGGGCTCTTCACCGAAACCAAAACCGCGGCGGCCGCACTGGCGATAAGATAATGTTAAGGTTTCCAGCAAGTCACCAAGCCAGGCTTTGTTGTACTCCCGGGCCAATTTATCTCCGATTAGCTTTTTCCCATGACTAAGCGCCCGGCGTCACAAATTTCGCCGGTCATGAGCCAGCTAAGCGCTTACATTGCAGCGGCGCTGCGCAGGCCGCTGCCTGCCGCGGTGATCGAAAAGACCCGACACCACATTCTCGACACGATCGCCGCCATGGTCTCTGGATCGCGTCTCGCTCCCGGAATCAAAGCGATCGCCTACGTGAAAACACTCGGGGGCGTCAAAGAAGCCTGCGTTATTGGCAGCAATATTTTTACGACCGCCGTGAACGCCGCATTGGCCAACGGCATGCTCGCTCACGCCGACGAAACCGACGATTCGCATGCGCCGTCGCTGACTCATCCAGGTTGCGGCATCGTGCCTGCTGCGCTCGCCATGGCAGAGCGAGAACGGCGCGATGGCGCGGCGCTACTTCGAGCCGTCGCGCTCGGTTACGACGTTGGCTGTCGGTTGACACAATCTCTCGACGCCTATCAGTTTCGCGAGGACGGCCATTCGACGCATAGCTTCGGGCCCATGTTCGGGGCCGCTGCCGCCGCCGGGTCGCTGGCGGGCCTGCGACAGCGCCAGGTTTGCCATTTACTCTCA
>DASXSW010000410.1:0-5499 GCA_036505755.1 Binatia bacterium
GGCCGGCCTCGGGCTGGTAGCGCTTCATTGTTCGCACCGGGGTACTTCGTTGGAGTTCGGCCGCGTCGAAGACAAAGGCATCCGATGCTGCTATCATGGCTGGCTTTACGATGTGCGCGGTAACTGTCTGGAGCAGCCCGCCGAGCCGGTTGACAGCACGTTCAAAGAGCGGATCAAACATCCTGCTTATCACGCTCAGGACGCCGGCGGTCTAATCTTTGCCTATGTCGGCCCCGAACCCGCGCCGCTGTTGCCGAACTACGACTTGTTGGTGCGACAGGACGGCTGCCGCGTGGTTGGCGGCGGGGAAGAATTTTGCAACTGGCTGCAGCGGGCGGAGAATTCGGCCGACGGAGCCCATTCGATCGCGCTTCACGCCGCGGGCTATCCGAACATGGCCATGAAGCGGCCGACGATCAAGTGGGAGGCGACTCAGTTCGGTATCAAAGAAACGACCTGGGTCGAAGGCGTATCAAAGCCGCGCATTTCACATTTTATTTTTCCTTCGCACATACGCCATTCCGCGGCGCGAGTAGGCGAGCTGCCACGCCAAGTGGTTCGTTTCCGCGTGCCGAAGGACGATCACACGACCAACTCCTACCACATCGATTTTTATCCGCACAAGGACGGGAAACCGACTAGGTCTGAACCGCTGCGCGTCAAGGGTTTTAGAAAATCCGTCCCCGGCGTCTACGATCGCGTGCCGGACGGCTGGTGGAATCTTCCCAACCGCGAGCAAGACCGCGTCGCGCAGGAGAGCCAGGGCATCATCGCGGATCGTACCAAGGAACATCTGGCGACATCGGACCAAGGCATTTTGCTGTTAAGAAAAATGATCCGGGACTCCATCGACGCGGTGCGCCGGGGCGAAGATCCGATCGGTGTGATTCGTGACGCCAAGGAAAATAGTCTGATCACATTCGATTCGAGCCGGGATGCGGTGGAAGCGCTGAGTTGAAAGAGAAAAACCGAGGATCAAAGATGGAGGATCGAGAATTGAGGATTGCGATCTTCCATCCTCGATCTTCCATCCTCGGCCAGGTGAATGAAGGGGACCATCGATGCCATATGTCATGATTGTTTTAATGGTAGTATGCCAAGCTCTGTTGCTCGGCGCGCCGGAGCACGCGAGAGCGCAGAAGCTGGAGCAGATCATCACGGAGGCGAAAAAAGAAGGAGAGGTGACGCTGGTTGCCGGCGCTTCGACTTTCGGTGGCAAGAAAGGCTTCGCCGAGCTGGAGAATCATTTTGCGAAGCGCTACGGTTTCAAGGCGAGGATCAATCTCACCGCCGGTCCGAGCTTCCCGCAGGTCGCGGCACGCATCATTACCGAGCAAAAAGCCGGCGCCAAGTCTTCCACCGATCTTTATCTGGGCTCGGACGGCACCTATGTGACCATGCACCAGGAGAAAGCGCTGGAGAGAGTAAATTGGTCGGGAATATTTCCCTGGGTGACCAAGGAGATGGAAATTTTTCCACAGGAGTCGGTGCTGATATACGATTCGTTTCACGGCATTATTTACAACTCGAACTTGATTCCCAAGGACAAAGCACCGAAGAACTACGAAGATCTGATCGATCCGGCGCTCGCGCCGACGTGGGCTGGAAAGCTGGCAATTCCCCCCTACATTCATTGGTTGGTCAGGGTGTCGCCGATTTGGGGTAAAGAAAAGGTTGTGGCTTATGCGCGGAAGCTCGCGCTCTTGATGGGCGGACGGCTGCGCCAGGGCGAAGAAGAGCGCATCGTCAGCGGCGAATTCCCGATCATGGGCAGCACGGGTGGCGCGCTCGAAGCGATGTGGAAATGGCAGGCCAAGGGTGCACCGCTGATCGGTCTACCCGGATCATCGCCTGCAACGATGTCTTATTATCAACTCGCCGTGCCGAGGAACTCGGTCCATCCGAATATGGCTAAGTTGTTCATCGCGCTGTTGGCGACACGGGAAGGTCAGAGCGTGCTTGAGAAACAAGATATGCGCAGTTCCCATCTGGTCGATGGCACACTGATGGCAAAGTATGTGAAGAACAATAAGCTCAAGCTGCAAGATCCTAAAGAGCTCAATGAAGTCTTTCAAAAAGAGGACACCAGTTTCGACGAAGAGTTGACCAAGATTTTATTGAAGTAGGGGCGATGAAGGCGTTAATCTGTTGCTTCACCACGAAGGTCACGAAGAACACGAAGTTTAAGACTTTTAAATATCTGAATTCTTCGTGACCTTCGTGTTCTTCGTGGTGAGAATCGGTTCGTCACATGGTGTGAATAGGCAGCCGCCGGATAAGGGACGAGACATTTAACGATCATGTCAACCCAAGTGCTTGCTGTTGAACAGCCGCGATCGCTGTTCAATTGGTCAAAGCTCTCGCTCGTGGGAATCGCTGGATTCGCGGCGCTGTCGATTCTTGTTTTGCTTGCGATGATTATCTGGATGAGCCTGCACACGGGCGTGCCGGGTCAGGTATCGGCCTATACTTTGAAAAATTATGTCGCCTTGCTCGCCGATCCGTACACCTATCGGGTCATGACAACCACGCTGATTTTCGCGGCAATCACGATCGCCGTGTCGGTTCCCTTAGGTTTTATTTTCGCTTGGCTCATCGAGCGCACCGACATGCCCTACAAGGCCGTGGCCATGAGCGTGCTCAGCATCGGCATTCTCTTCCCGACTTTCCTCAAGGCCATGGGTTGGGTGTTTTTGCTCCACCCACGCATCGGCGTCATCAATATTTTTTTGATGCAGCTTTTCGGTCTGACAAAAGCTCCGCTCAACATCGCCACGGTGCCGGGGATCGGTTTCGTTCAGGGCATGACGTTGACACCGCTCGCCTACGTGATGATTTCAGCGGCTTTGCGCAGCATGAACCCCGCGCTGGTCGAAGCCGCCAGCATCCACGGTGTGAGCAAGTGGCGCACGCTGGTGCGGGTCGAATTGCCGCTGATATGGCCCGCTCTTTTCTCCGCGGTTATTTGGATGCTTACCGTGGCCATCGCTGCCTTCGATGTGCCCGGCGTGATCGGTATGGCCAATAATATTTTTACGTTCAGCACGGCCATTTACTTCATGATCAATCCTAACGAGGGATTACCGCGCTATGGCCTAAGTGGCGCTTACGGCAGCATCATGGTTGGATTGTCGCTGATCTTGATGATTCCTTATTTTCGCGCTCTGAAACAGAGCCACCGCTACCAAATCATCTCCGGGAAAGCTTACCAGTCACGCCCCGTCGAGCTCGGGCACTGGTGGCTGGTCGCTTGGGGGCTTCTGGGTGCGTACTTCTTGCTTGCCTTTGTGTTGCCCATGATCGCGATCTTTTGGGTGTCGTTGCTACCCTACGTTCAAGCGCCATCGTGGCAGGCGCTGTCTGTCATTTCCTTCGAACGTTACACGCAGATTGCTTTCGACGAGGCACTCTTGGGCGCGGCCCTCAACACTGTGCTGCTCATGGTGGTCGTACCAACCGCCATCGTAATCATCTGTTCGGCGATTTCGTGGATCGTCACCCGGTCGCGCATGCGCTGGCGCGTTGTTCTCGACGCCATCGCGTTCCTGCCTCATCCGGTACCGCATTTGCTGTTTGCTCTCTCGATCGCCTACCTGGCGTTGCTGATTTCCAATGTGGTCCCGCTCTACGGTACGATCTTCGTGCTGATGGCAGTTTATGTGGTGTGTTGGATCAGCTTCGGCACCCGCGTGCTGAACAACAGCATGATTCAGGTGCATCGGGAGTTGGAGGAAGCCGCGCAAGTTGGCGGTGTCTCGACCTTCCGCATTCTGTTAAAAGTAATCGTGCCGCTGATCAAGCCCGGTTTGGTCTATACCTGGATCTGGACATCGCTGTCAGCCTATCGCGAGCTGACGATGGCGGTGTTTTTAGCTTCGCCGAAGAGTCAGGTCTTATCGACTTACATTTGGGGGCAGTGGCATGGCGGCGGCCTCGGCGATGCAGCGGCTATCGCGATCGTCATGATTGCGGTGATGGCACCCCTGGTAACGGGCTTTTGGATCTACGCCCGCAAACTGCAGCATGTGGCGTCATCGGCGACATAAGGCTGCACCGGCGAGCATCGATGGCCCTGCTTTTCGTGTCGATTGATTGCAGTTGTGACAACGCGGCGTAACTTCCGCTCGGAAAACGAGGTTAAGGTCGATGAGTAGCCTATCGGATATGCAAACGACCCATGCCGCTAAGATGGATTTCGTTCATACGGGTCCGGGAACTTTGGCGGGCCGATACCTGAGAATGTTCTGGCAGCCGGTCTATGCTTCCGAAGAATTGAAACCCGGTTACGCTGTCCCGATCCGCATCATGAGTGAAGATTTCACACTTTATCGCGGCGAAAGCGGTGCGCCCTACATTGTCGATTTCCGCTGCGGGCACCGCGGCACCCAGCTTTCTCTCGGTTGGGTCGAGCAGGATTGCATCCGTTGTTTTTACCATGGCTGGAAATACGACGGCAGCGGCCAATGCGTCGAGCAGCCGGCCGAGGACGAAAGCTTTGCCCAGAAAATTAAAATTCGTAGTTATCCAACTTACGAATACCTGGGACTGATCTTTGCCTATCTGGGCGATGAAGCGGCGCCGCCGTTTCCGCGTTATTCCGAGTTGGAAGACGAGGGCGTCATCGACGTCGGCAGCTACGTCCGCTATTGCAACTATTTCAACACGCTGGAGAACGGCATCGATCAGACGCATGTGCCGTTCACCCATGCAAAATCCAATTTCACCAAGTTTGGGCTCAACTGGGATATACCGAAGATCACTGCCGAGGAAACGACCTACGGAGTCGCCATGTACGGCACTCGCGCCAACGGAGTCGCGCGGGTGAATCATTACATCGTACCTAACATTCTTTACATCAAAGGTTCGCCGGAGAGCGCAAAAGAAGGCTGGCGCGAAGCGTTCGCCTGGCGCGTCCCGGTAGATGACGTAAGCCACCGGAGTTTCAATATTGCGCTCGTGCATATCGGCGGCGAAGCGGCATTACGTTTTCGCGAGCGGCAGCGGCAACAGCAGGAGGTTATCTCGAAGCTTCCATCTGCCAACGAAATGGCATCCGCAGCGCTGGCCGGAAAACTCAGCGTGCATGATATCGAGGAGCGGCTGGATATCGTCAATATACAAGATCACGTCGCCCAACAAGGGCAAGGCGCCATTCCCAATCGAGAAGCGGAGCGTCTGGGCCGCTCGGATGTCGCCATCATTCTCTTGCGCCAGATTTGGCAGCGCGAGTTGAACGCGCTGGCAGCAGGCAAGCCTCTCAAAAAATGGTCTCGTCCCGAGCGCTTGGTCGCGACCAGTGGCGTGTGACGCAGCTTCCAATGAATAGACCGCGAAGCGTGGCGTGGATTCTTTGGTTGCCGTTGATTCTAATCGCGTCGCCCCGCTTCGTTCAGGCGGAGACGATGGAGCAATTGATCTCTGCCGCAAAGAGTGAGAAAGAACTCTTCTTTGTCGCCGGGCCGACGACCTTTGGTGGGAAAAAGGGTCTGGCGGAGAGCG
>DASXSW010000411.1:0-3809 GCA_036505755.1 Binatia bacterium
CTGATGAAGTCGGTGAGATAGGCGACGTAGTTCATGCGCAAAAAGTTATGCCGTCCGGATTCGTAGACCAGCAGGATATGCAGTCCCTGCTCGCGCATGGCCCGGCGCACCTGAGATAAACGCGTGGCGAATTCTTGCTGCGCTTCCATAATAATCTCCTATGTATCCGTTGCCGAAACGTAGCCCAGCCGGCGGTCTCGTTCAACGAGCTCGCACGGCCGTTCTTTCGCCGGTCCGTAGCCGCCACCGCCCGCGGTGTAAAATGTGACGGTGCCGCCCGCGTTTAAGGGATAATTCGGTTTCTTGGTCAGCCAAGTGCCGGGATCATCGGACGACTGCTTCACCAGCGCTTTTGCCACCGCGCCGTTCTCGCCGTTGAACAATCCCCACGGCGCCGTGCGTTGGCGCTCGACGTTGATATTGGTAAATGCATCGCAGCGCACGCGCACCAAAATTTCAATGCCCAGTCCGCCGCGAAATTTTCCCGCACCGCCGCTGCCTTCGCGCAAGCGCTGGTGTTCGATGACGACCGGATAGTAAATCTCTTGCAATTCAACGGGTGCATTCTGCACGTCGCCCTGACACATGGACACGGTCGCGTTTTCGCCGTCTTCGTGCGCCCGTCCGCCCCAGCCGCCGCCCATAATCGTCTGGCATAGAAATCGTCGCCCCGTGCGCGGATCGGTACCGAAGAATGCGTAGCCGCCCATGTCGCCTTTGTGCCCCGCGGCGACTTTGTCTGGCATAGCAGGTGCCAACGCGCGAAGAATTAGATCGATCACCGTCGGCAGTGTGCGGCTCCAGTTGCCCACCGGGGCGGGCGGCGTCGCACTGAGAATCTTTCCCGGAGGAATGATGATTTTCAAAGGCCGAAAGCAGCCCTCATCGATCGGGGAAGACGGCGCAACCAGCGACTTGAAAGCGACCCGCGCCGCAGCCACAGCACCGGATTCGCCCGAGTTGATCGAGCCTGGCACCTGGTCACTGATATCAGAGAAATCGATGGTCATTTCAGTGCCGGTAACTTCGACTCCCACCTTGAGCGGCACAGGTCGCTCCAGATCGACGCCGTCGCTGTCGAATAGCGCCTGCGCTTCGTACTTGCCGGGCTTGATATGGGCGATCTGTTTCCGTGCCAGAGCTTCGGATTGATTCCAGATCGTTTTTACACATTGCATGAAAATATCGAGACCGTAGCGATTCACCAGCGCACCGAGGCCGCGATCGCCGACGCGGCACGCGGCGATTTGCGCACGCAAATCGCCGAGACAGGATTCAGCGAAACGCACATTGTCGGTGATGATTTGGAAAATATCTTGATTGGGCTGCTCGCCGCGGTAGAGTTTCAGCGAACGGAACTGCAAGCCTTCTTCGTAAATTTCGCGCGTGCCGCTGAAGCCGAAGCCGATCCGCGTGCCGCCGATGTCGATCCAGTGCGCACGCACGGCGAGAAAAGCCACCAACTCGCCTGCGTGAAAGAACGGCGTATAAACCACGACGTTGTTCAAGTGCTGTCCGCAAACGTAGGGATGATTCATGATCAGCACGTCGCCCGGCTGAAAGCCGTCTTTACCGTGCATGCGCACGCCGTCGACGACGGCCGGTCCGAGATCGGCGAGAAAGATCGGCAGCGCGCCGAAATTCTGCGAGAGTATATTTCCTGCCGGATCGACGATCCCGACGCAGTAGTCGCGCACCTCGTAGATCATCATGTTGTAGGAAGTCCTGCGCAGAACGGTCGCCATCTCGTTGGCGATGTGGGCGACGCCGCTGCGCACGACTTCGACCGTGATGGGGTTGATGTCGGCCTGCGTCATCTATTTTTTCTCGTCCGCGGTGACGGCGCGGGACGCGGAATGGATCGGCACGGTTGCTTCGCGCAGAGAGTAAAGATACTTCACGACGTCTTCGTTGGACATATACTTACTCATGTCGTAGCGCTCTCGATGAACGATATCCTCGAGTGGCCGGCGCACACCTTCGCGCGCCGGCACGTCCGGATAGCCGATCGGAATGATCAAGTAGAGCTTCAACAGGTCGGGAACGCCAAGAATGCGCTTGTGCGGTTCTTCGATGTGGATCGATACCCACTCGGAGGTGAGCCCCAACGAGGCCACGGCGAGGTGAATCAGAAGACAGGCGTTGGCAAGACCGTCGGTCAGATGGGATTGATCGCGGCCAAAAGTGTGCGCGCCCATCACCGTGCCCCACTGGCGCCGCCCATCGCCAAGGACCACAATGACCGCCGGTGCTTGATGCCAATTCGCCTTGGCTTTGTTGAAGCGTAGCGATTCATGCGGGTCGTTTTTAACTTGGTAAGAAGGATGGCGCAGATTGTACTCGCGCTGCTGCTCCATCCAGAAGATGAAATCGGTGTTGTATTCCGAATATGCGTCGCGGAGCTGCTTCTTGATCTCCGGATCGGTAACGACGATGAACTCCCAAGGTTGGGAGTTGGCGCCGGACATGGCCCAGCGGGCGACTTCGAGAATCTTGCTGAGGGTATCTTCGGGAATCGGATCGGGTCGAAATTTGCGCACGCTCATCCGCGTCTTTACCAGATTTAGCAGCATGTCATAGGTTTTGTTGTTGCTGGGCATTCAAATCCTCCATCAATATTCACCGTGGTGATCACGTCACTGTAGGGGCGCCCGGCTGGTCGCCCTGCAATTCGCCAACCGCGCATTTTCATTTCACCCGCGCCACACATCCTCCGGTTCTGGTTCGTTGCTGCTGGATTCTCGCGGTCAAAATCCCAGCGCGCGGGATTGTTGGCAATATATTCTCGGATGCGATGCAAAGACTGTTCATTGCGAATTACGTGTTCATAGTAATTCCGCTGCCAAATTGGAACGCCGGGTGTTTGACGTAAATTGTTGATGTGTTTAGTCGTTGCCGATTTGAATGACCGGACGATGGTGGAAAGCGACCCCGTCATCGGTTTGCCGAACCTCTCTAACGACGGGACGGGCACGGCATGCCGTGCCCCTACATTCATAATTACGACGATGCTGTGGACGTGATTGGGCATGACGACAAATTGATCCACTTCGGCGTTATCGAAATGTTCAGGAATCGATTTGAGACATTCGCGTACAATCTCGCCATACCGGTTCAAACGCATCGACCCATCTTGGATTTCGTCGAAGAGGTTTTCCCGTCCAAAGGTGCACGTGGTTACAAAATACCCGCCCGGTTGATCGTATCCGTAGTTTTCCAGCCGCAATGAATGGCGCTGGAGCTTTACACGATTACGTACCATAAGCGGCTACGTTTCAGAATTGCGTAGGGGCACGGCATGCCGTGCCCTCCACCATCTACGGATACAACTCCTTCAACAATCCGCTTTTTTCCAGAGCGTCGAGGAATCGAAGATCGACAAATTGTTCCGGTTTGGCGTTCTTCGCGGCAGGAACCGACTTGGCCAGATCGTCCAACACGTTCTGCACACCGATCATGTTGACGTAGGGCGCTCTTTCTAAAACCTTGCTCATATAGAAATCGTAGGCTTTGCGCAGGACTTCGACGTCTTGAATCTTGGTGTACTTGGCCATCGATTTATAAGTGAACTCGCGATCATTGCGCGCTCGATGAATGCCTCGGGTGTAGGCGCGGATGAACCGGTTAATCACGTCTGGCTTGCCACGAATGATCGATCCCACTGCCACCAATGCCGGATTGGGAAACGCTAAATCCATGTCGGTGATACTGATCAATTCTTTGAAGCCGGCCTTATCGATGGCGAACTGCGTCGGCGGCGATACCACGCCGCCTTCGATTGATCCGCCTTGCAATCCGGCGGCTACCGT
>DASXSW010000412.1:0-7935 GCA_036505755.1 Binatia bacterium
GGACGAAGGACGGCGGCTCCTGAAGCACGGCATTTACGATACCGCCATCATTACGCGGCCCTATTTTCTTTCTCCCGGCACACTGAAGTCTCGCGTTCAACTATTGCGTAGAGCCTTCGCCGATGCGCTCAAAGATCCAGATCTCCTCGCCGAAGCGAAAAAGGCCAGTCTAGATATCCACTACGTTTCGGGAGAAGAGACCGAAGAAGTTGTTCACGGGCTGTTCAAAATCGAGACTGCGTTTATTACGAGGATGAAGCAGGTTCTGGTTCCGTAGCAACGGACCTTGTTTCCTCGGCGAAATGTTCAATCATCAACAAAAGACTGGGTAACGGTTTTTCTAGCGCTGGCTTAGCGATCCGGCGTTGGCGGAAAAAAAGTTTCGAGGAAAGACTATGGCCCGGAGAAAAAGAGTTTCCCTCGGCGACGTGTTTAAACCCGTTTTTCAAACGCTACTTTGCGTTGCCGGCTTGCTCGTCGGCTTGGTAATAGGCGCGTTCGCCATTTATATAAGCGGCCTTTGGAACCAACTTGAACGAGTGTTAGGTATGCCTCTTCACTCCGCATCAGTGAGTGAACTAATCATGGCTGCGGCGTCGTTCGTTGTCGTTATTGGATGCGGTTGGTTTGGAACCCGGTGGGGTATGACGTGGGCAGCAAGACTTGAAGACTAAGAACCAAAACGGAATGAAACGGGCCAAATTGTTTCCAAATTATTTGTTGACTAATTTCGCTTCGAGACTGAGCTGTCAGCAACTGACTGTTCAACCGCATCATCCCTTGCTGGAAAAAGTTTTGGCCGGTAAATAATTCAAAGGCGCAGACCAAAAAAAATCTAACAATTTTCACTTAACAGAAGACTTTTCCACAGCAACTGTTGATAACTTTGTTGATTACTCGCCTTAGTGTAGGGCGGATCAGCCACCAGTGCAGGTCTCAGCGAATCGCCTAAGTAATCGGCAAAGAAAATTGTTAAATATTAATATGTCACAAAGATATACCTTTTCCTGGAATTGGGACGGTTTGCCCGATGCGCCGCTGACGCCTACGTAAACCGCATCCGCTTGCCGAGCTCATCTCAAGTTATCCCCAGCTCGCTTTGTGATCGTGGCGTAATAGAAAATATGCGCCAAGCCTTTGGCTTCTTCAGCGGCGAACTATGCGGCAGAAAATTGTCTGGATAGTTGCCAAGTCAAGCCTCACAGATCCGATAACTGGGCTGGAAGATCGGCGGCGGGATGACCGACATCGCGGATCCCGCCGAATATTATGGCGCCACGTCGCCTTAGCGCTTGCCGGTTTGCGCGAGATCCCACCCGTCAGTTTTTTCTCAGCCATCGGCATCCTCCGCTGACTAAATCGCTAGGCTTAAAATAGGCCCACACGAACTACCGTCAAGTAAAACAACTAAGCCGAGCCGCACGCGAGCCTGGCTGCATCTATGGTCCATCGTGCGTTTCGAGAATTGTCGTGTCGCCGCCGGTTATTTTGCAGGCGCGCCATTCGTGCCGGCTAAATTGGCTCGATCTCTACACAAACGGTAAATTAATCGTTAGAATCCCTTCGGTTCAATTGCTTTTCACTATGGACGCGTCGAAAACTCGGTTGCTATTGCTCGGATCGGTCGTCGTGGGCTTGGGTATCGTTCTTGGTACGGCGCTTTGGCTTAGACTCGGACCTTCTCCGCAATTTGGCATGGAGCAAACCGATTCATCTGATGGAATCCAGCAGTACGGCTCGGTACCGGACTTTTTGTTAACGGAGCGAAACGGAAGCCAAGTAAGCTTGGCCGAGCTGCGGGGTAAAATCTGGATCGCTGATTTCATTTATACGACGTGCACCGATACCTGTCCGCTGCAGACCGCGATGATGGCCAGGCTTCAGGAGGAATACTCCGGCAAACGGGACGTTCAATTGGTTTCGTTCACCGTCGACCCCGAGCGCGATAGCCCGGCGATTTTGGCGACCTATGCCGAGAAGCATCAAGCCGACGCTAAACGTTGGTACTTTTTGACTGGTCAGAGAGATCGAGTACTGCGCCTGATACAAGATGGTTTTCACTTGAGCGTGGCGACGGCGCCAAATGACGACGAGCCGAGCGGCATGATCCCGCACAGCCCCCGGTTTGTCTTGGTGGACAAACAGGCGCGCATCCGCGGCTACTATGACACCCGTGAACTACAGGCGTTCGTCCGCCTCAAGAATGATATCGACACCCTGGTAAAGGGGTAAGGAAATGGCCAGCGACAAGAACCAAAGACGCAAACAACCGGGAGCAAAGTCGCTCTTGCGCGACGGCCCTAACTGGCCGCTCTTCGTTCTCGCAGTCCTCGGCATGGCGTTGTCTGGCTATCTCACGTTTACGGCATGGTCAGGAAAAACTGTGGCGTTCTGCACCGAAGGCGCCGGCTGCGACGTCGTACTCAGCAGCCGCTGGTCAACGTTGTTCGGCATGCCGACTTCGTTCTGGGGTTTTCTCACCTACGCGCTGCTCGCGGCTGTTGCATGGAACCGCTACGCCGATAACCAATGGCGTTGGGCATGGGTAATTTCACTTTTCGGACTTCTCTACAGTCTTTACCTGACCGCGATCTCATATTTCGAATTGCAAGCCGCCTGCCCTTACTGTCTGACTTCGCTCAGCTTGATGACGATCATTTTTATCCTGACGACGTTCCAGCGCCCGGAGAATCTGCTGCATTTTTCCTGGGGTCCATGGTTGGCGAAGACCATCGGCGCAGCCCTCGTAGTAATTGTTGCTCTTCATTCATATTATGCCGGGTACTGGGGCGGCGCACCTGGCCCCGAAGATCCCTGGATTCGCGGTTTAGCCGAGCATCTGTCGAAGAGCGACGCCAAATTCTACGGCGCTTCCTGGTGCCCGCACTGCAACGAACAAAAGCAGCTGTTCGGCAGTTCTGTCAAACGGATTCCCTACGTGGAGTGCAGCCCTGGTGGGCAACAGGCCCCCCAGGCACAAGTTTGTAAAGAAAAAGGGATCCAGAGTTATCCGACCTGGATCATTAACGGCCAGCGCTACACGGGCGTCCAACCATTGGATGCTCTCGCCCAATCTAGCCAGTATCGGTATCAAGGAGGCAAGCCATGATGTTGCGGGTGTTTTGGCATAAGACATTGCTTTCCCTGCTCAGTGTTGGGGTGGCTGTTCTACTGTTGCCTCAAGCCGCCAACGCCGACCCGTCGAAGTATCCGCAATTCGCCCAGCAAAAGCTGCCGGAAAACATCACCCCAGTGTTAATTGATATCGAGGCGCTTGTCGCGGAGCTCAAAGCAGGCGCCCAGCCGGTAATCATCGACGTGCGCACGGAGGAAGAATTCCGCGAAGTACATATTCTGGGGGCCGTCTCTGCCCCGCTGGCAGAATTCAAAGACTATGTAAAAAGCATCCCGCGCGACCGGCCCGTCGTCCTCTATTGAGCGTGCCCGCATCACCTGGCCAGTTTGGCCTATGGCATTCTCTACGAAAACGGTTACCGCAACATGAAAGTGCTCGACGAAGGACTAGTCGGCTGGTACCAAAAGCGCTACCCCATGGAAGGTACCAAGGTTCCCTGATCGAAAAAAATGGTCGGCAAAAAGGCGGTTATTCTCCTGAGCGGCGGCATCGACTCCGCCACCGCCGCGGTGATCGCAAAACAGCAGGGTTTCGAGCTCCACGCGCTGAGTTATCACTACGGCCAGCGCCACGAGCGCGAGCTCGAGTCGGCGAAACAGGTCGCAAGATTCTTGCAGGCCAATTCTCACCGAGTGATTCACTTTGATCTCAGAGCCATCGGCGGCTCGGCGCTCACCGATCATATCGAAGTTCCCAAGGGGCGAAGCGAGTCGGAGATCTCACAGGGGATTCCAGTCACTTACGTGCCAGCGCGCAATACAATTTTTCTTTCCTTCGCGGTTGCCTTAGCCGAGCGTATCGAGGCTCAAGATATTTTTTTTGGCGCAAATCAACTCGATTACAGCGGCTATCCGGACTGCCGCGACGAATATATACGGGCGTTTGAAAAAATGGCGAATCTCGCTACCAAAGTCGGTGTCGAAGGCAAAAGCCAATTAAACATTCACACCCCCTTGCTTCACATGACAAAGGCAGAAATCATCAAGATAGGCCTCAAGCTTGGACTCGACTACGCGCTAACATGGAGTTGTTATGATCCGAGCGCCGACGGCCGCGCCTGCGGCCTGTGCGACAGTTGCCAGCTCAGATTGAAGGGCTTCAAAGAAGCGGGCGCAAAAGATCCGATAACCTATGCCAGATAAAGTATTCGCTCGTGTTCATGCGAAACAGTTTAAGAGCCTGGCGATACGACGTCGCTGATGTCGTCTCTAGTTACCACTCTCTTAATGCGCTTTTCCGAGTCTACGATGGGGATCATCTGCAGATTGTATCGCGTAAAAAGCTGGCGGACCGCAGCTTGATCCAAGTCCTCCGGAGCTGTGATCACGTTGGTCAGCATAACATTCTGGACGGTTTTGTCGCCGGGAGTTATTAGCAAATCCCTGAAAGTGACTGTCCCCAGTAACCGTTCTTCAGAATCGGTCACGTAGGCGTAGTAAATGGTCTGTGCCCGATCACGCGCATCTCTGCGTAAAAAGCTTACAGCCTCGTCTACGCTCATATCAGGTCGCAAACGGACGTAGCGCGGGTTCATCAGGCCTCGAGATTGTTCCTCGGCGTAATCCATAAGCCCTTTGACTTCTCTGCGGGTCTTGTCATCGAGCAACGATAAAAGTCCCACGCGTTCTGTTTCGGGGACTTCCTGGATGACGTCCAGCGCTTCTTCAGGGGAAAGGAGCCGCATCCATAATCTCCGTTCTCCGATCGGTAGAACTAAGATCAGCTGGGCCTTATCCGTGGCACTCAGGTGCAGAAAAAAATTCTCTGCGTCATCCTGCTGGAGCAGCTTAAAACCTTCGACTCGCTCCCGTATGGAAAGCATAGCCCAGGCCTCATAGAGTTCGCTCAGAGCAAAACTTTTCTCAGCAGTTTTTCCGTCATCACTTTCTAAATATAATTCCCCGGTGCTGTCGTCGTAGGCAAATAGCTCAGCGTGCCGCCCCCAACTGATGGCGATGTCTAACTGCTTCTCACTCAAATCGCCGAAGTCTGCTTCCAGCTTGTCTCGGAAATAATCCCACGACACTCGCCGATTATCGTTCTGCTGGAGGGTTTCATAAATCCAGGCGATAACCGGCAACCGCAAGACCCGTCCCGCGATGATTGCTTTGCGGCCCAGAATGGTGGCATCAGCGTACGCGCGCCCAAGTGGGGTCAGCAACAGATCGCCTTCATGCACTGTCATGAAACCCAGTAGGTCCCCCGCCTCGACGATAGGCAAGAGGTCGTCAAGTTCGAGCACCAGAGCGCCGCTTATCCGGTAGAGATCGACTCGCCCTCCCTCTTCCACAAGTTTCTCCAGCAGACCGGTAAGCGCGCTGAGCTGCGCATTCGGCAATGCTCGGGTTACTCCAGGCTGTCCAGGTTGAGTGCCAAGGGCCTCTTCTTTCGGCTTGGATTGACCAGCAACGGCCGCGTACACTTTATCGACAAGGGCTTGGAAGGCAGTATCTTTGCGTTGCCGCGGCTGGCGAAGTGTGACGGGAATCTCAGTTAAAATGTGACCGGGATCCTTACCCATGATGACTATCCGATCGGCCATAAACACTGCTTCTTCAATGTTGTGAGTGACCATCAAAATAGCCTTGGTCGGAATTTTCTTCTTAAGCCATAGTTCCATAAGCTCGCCACGCAAGGCCTCGGCGGAAAGCACGTCCAACGCGGAAAAAGGTTCATCCAAACACAACAACTCCGGCTCAACCGCCATGGCGCGGGCAAAGCCGACTTTCTGGCGCATGCCGCCGGAAAGCTCGCGCGGGTAGGCGGATTCAAACCCATCTAAACCGACAGTGTCGATGAGCTTCATGGCGCGTTCCCTACGTTCGGCGGGCGGAATGCCGCGCGCCTTCAACGCAATTTCCACGTTCTCCTGAACAGTGAGCCAGGGATAAAGCGCAAATGTTTGAAAGACTATGGTCGTGTAGGGATTGACGCCTCTTAGCGGCTGTCCGTGATATGAAACCACGCCGGAAGTAGCGGCGTTCAATCCCGCGATGATCCGTAGCAGCGTCGATTTCCCGCATCCAGATGGACCCAACAAGCAGACAAATTCACCCGGCTTGATATGGAGATCTATGTCTTTGACGGCGAGAAATTGCTTGGCCTCCAACCGATAGGCTTTGGTGACGCTTTCGAGGTCCAACAAATTGTCAATGTCGTTGACTGCCGTCGCGGTAATCATGGGGTACCTCCGATGCAGATTACTCCATGCGATAACGTTCTTCGGCTAATCTGTAGAGACGACGCCAAAAAGTCCGGTTAATCAGAACGACAGTGAGAACTAGAGTCAACGTCGCTGCCAGCAGCAGCGCATAGTCGCCTGTGCTGGTTGCGCTCGCGATCAGCGCGCCCGCGCCTAACGTCGCATGGGTTTGGCCGCCGAATTCCACGTGTTCAGCCACAATACTTGCATTCCACGCACCGCCGCTCGCAGTGATCGCTCCGGTGATGATGTATGGAAAAAGCGCGGGCAAGATCAAAGTGAGCCAGCGGTCGAGTGATGAAAGGCGGAGCAGATCCGTAGTGTAGAGTAAATCTTGGGGAATGGCTGACGCACCCGCGATTACATTGAATAGCAGATACCACTGCGTTCCCATCAACATGAGCAGCACGGCGGCGATGTTCAATCCACCGGGGACTTCCAGCAGCGCCAGCAGTACTACGGGAAAAAGCGCGGTCGCAGGAATGGATGCGACAACTTGCACGATGGGTTGGAGAATCGCCGCAAGCCGGCGGTTCGTTCCAATAAACACGCCGACGGGAATCGTCCAGATCAAAGTAATCGCCAAGGCAACGCTCACCCGTAGGAAAGTAGCAAAAATTCCCTTTCCTAAATCCGCCCAGGCGGAGCTCGGCAGGGTAACCAATAGAGTTGCCGCCTGATAACTTCCGTATAGGGCCACGAGCAAGAAAACAGTGAGAATTCCAATCGCTAAACGAGAATGTCCCGTCTCAGTAGACAGTTCCGGTGAAGCGATAACTCCGCTCATGCGGCGCTGGAACCCGCTATCTACCCACTCGCTGAATGGTCGCCAGATGCGCGTGCCAAATTGCTCTACAAGCCAGGCCCGTGAAATCAGATCGAGAAACCATGATCTTGGCGGCTCATCGCCTTCAACCATGTCGACTTTGAATCGATCCGTCCATGCGATAAGTGGGCGCCACACCAGCTGGTCGAGGAGAACAATGACCACGACCAAAGTGGTGATGCCCAAAATGACGCCGTGCGTATCTCCCTTGTTCGCCGCAGTCTGCAAATATGAACCCAGACCGGGCAAACGAAAATCACGGCTTCCGACGTTAAAAATTTCCGCGGCCATGAGGAAAAACCATCCGCCCGACCAGCTCATCATGCTGTTCCACAGCAATCCGATCGCCGCGAACGGAAGCTCAACTGCCTTAAAGCGTAGCCAGGGATCGAAGCGAAAAACCGCGGCGGCTTCCCGCATCTCAGTCGGAATCGTAGTCATGGATTGATAAAAACTGAACGTCATGTTCCACGCTTGCGAGGTAAAGATCAGCACGATGGCCGCGAGCTCGGCGGCAAATGCTTGCGGTAGAATGGCGCTTAGACTGAGCAAAACAATCGGCAGGAATGAAAGGATCGGCACACTCTGCAGCACATCCAGCAAAGGCATAAGCACCGTTCGGGCAGTGCGGTTGCGCGCGGCAGCGTAACCGTAGAACAAGCTGAACAGCATGGACAAACAATACGCAACCGCCATGCGTCCGACAGATAGCAACGCATACCATGGTAATGCCAATGGTGAGAGAGATATATCCGGACCGGCAATGACTGC
>DASXSW010000413.1:0-6038 GCA_036505755.1 Binatia bacterium
GTCAATGAGTCCGTTCGCAATCGCTGCGCGATCATCCTGGCTGCCGGAGAAGGCGTGCGGTTGCGCTCCTTTGTGGAGAGTTTTCGCGGCGACGCGCTGCCCAAACAGTACGTGAAGTTTTTCGGCGACCGCTCGATGCTGCAAACCACCTTTTGCCGAGCGCAAAGATTGATTCCCTGTGAACGCATTTTCACTGTGGTGAATCAGAGTCATTTCCAATTCGCCGAAGTCACACAGCAACTTGTCGCTCAGCCCAAAGCGCATGTTGTGATTCAGCCGAGCAATCGGGACACGGCGATCGGTTTGCTGCTGCCGCTCGCGCATCTGCTAGAGCGCCACCCGGATTCAACCGTGGCGGTTTTCCCGTCGGATCATTTTATCTCGGACGATGAGCTTTTTATGGCGCACGTCGATGCCGCGTTTGGCATCGTCGAGCAGGATGACGCGAAAATCGTCTTGCTCGGAGTGTCTCCACAAATGGCCGATACCGATTATGGCTATATCGTGCCCGCCGATAACCCGTCCAGCCCGTTTCCCTGTGGCGCGCGGATAGTGAGCCGATTCGTCGAAAAGCCGTCACCTGGCCTCGCTCAACAAATCGTCTCCGCTGGAGGACTGTGGAACACCCTGGTGATGGTATTTAGGGCGGAGAATTTTCTTAGCTCCGTGCGCGCGATCAACGGCCAGCTCTACAGTTACTTTCGGCGAATCCGGGATGCGCTCGGCGCGCACAGTTTGATTCACGCAATCGCAAGGATCTATGAGCGGACGCAGCCGGTTAATCTGTCAAAAGGTGTTCTCGAAGAGCTACCGCGCCGTTGCCCATCGCGACTTCTCGTTCTACCCGTTCGAGGTGTTGATTGGTGCGACTGCGGTTCGGAGGAGCGGATGGTAAAGCTCTTGAGCAATGCGGCAAAACCTGGCTCAAAACCGATCGTTCGGCACCCACTTCCATTGCCCCACCCGTAGCTCATGCATCCCGCTCTTCAATGCCGAGAGAGACGTCGAGTGCGTCGTTTGGAACGGATTATCGTCGGGCACGATCTCAGGAGCGGTGGAGCAACTGCGTTGGAATCCACGCTGGTTTTGGCGCGTCGATACGAGGCATCAATTCGTTTGGTACACGTTATCGAACTGCACCATCATTCTCTACATGTTTCACAGTTGAAAAGTCGGCAAAGCAAGATCGAAGAGAGGGTGACGAATTCGGGCTCTGATCTGGAGGAGATCGTTGAGAGCCGGATCGACTGCCGCCGCCGCCGGATCGATTACGAAGTCCGGATCGGCAATCCGTTTTTCGAGCTGATCCTTGCCGCCTGCGCGTGGCACGCTGATCTGATCGTTGTTGGCGGTCCGAACCGCGAACCCTTTCACCTATTGGGCAGCACCGCCGAGCGATTGGTGCGCAAATCGTTCGTCCCGGTATTGGTCACCGGCAAACCGCTAAGCCAGATCGCCAAGCGGTTTTTAGTGCCGACGGATTTTTCTTCGGAAGCTAGGCGGGCGGCCGAAGTTGGTATCACCCTCGCCGACAACTTCGACGGGCGAATTTTTTTCTTTCATGCGTTTGATCCGACGCCGTGGTACCGTTACCCGTACGACGAAGAAACCCTCGGTCTGATGACGCTTCCGGAGCTCACGGTGGATGATATCAAGGATGATTGGGCATCGTTTCTTAATCGCTTGTCCATGGCATCAGTACCTTGGCAGGTTCACACTGTAGCAGGGCGGCCGGCAGAGATGATCGTGGAGTACGCCGAGGAGATCGCTGCGGATCTGATAATCATCGGAACGCATGGGCGGGCGGGTTTAGAGTACATCCTGCTAGGCAGCGTTGCGGAAGGGGTCGTACGTGGGGCTTCTCGCCCCATTTTAGTTATACCACCGGAAGGGTTGCAGTTTAGCTTTTTGTAACCCGTCCGGATGAAGCGGTTTTAGTCTATGAAACAATTGCGCAGACGGTCGCGATATTTACTCGGCATCTCGTTGCTCGCTGTCATCGCTACGATTGGGCTCTCGGTATGGGTTTCGATTCTGGCTGGTGAGATCCGCACACTCAAAGACGACCAAGCGCGGCCAAACAATAGTGCACCGGCTCTTGACCCCGGCTTTTCGCCGGGTTTAGGTGAATTCATGACGACGATGCAATTGCACATGGGGAAAGTCTGGTTCGCGGGAAAATCGAGCAATTGGGACTTAGCGCGATACGAGGTCGACGAACTACGCGAGGCCATGGAAGCCGCGCAGAGTTTGCATGCAACAAAGAACGGTGTGGATATCTCGAATGTGCTTGTGTCCGTGCTCCAGACGCAAATCAGCCAATTGAGCGAAGCTGTCGACAAAATGAATCAGAGCGATTTTACTCACGCCTACGACGACGCGCTGAGCGCGTGTAACGGTTGTCATGAAGCATCAGGACATCGATTTATCAAAATCACTCGCCCGATCGCGCCGCCGGTACCCAATCAACAATGGGATGTTTCTAGCTGAGAGCTTTTGTTCCCAGACAAACGGCGATAATCTGAAGTTACGCGCGAAGGTGCGTGCGAGTGACTTGTTCAACCGGCTATGAAGCGAAACTTGATGCTCTACGCAACTTGCGCATTCAAATTCAAAAAGGAGGTACGATGATTATGCTCGGTAAAAACAGTTTGTTCATGTTGGTCATCGCCCTTTTTCTCATCGGTCTCAGCCTACCTTCTATATTGGTGGCTCAGGAGCGGGCCCGCGCGGACCTCAAGAACGCCGAAGGGAAAACGGTCGGAACCGCTGATTTGCGACAGACCAAAGAAGGCGTACTGATTGCCTTACGACTCACCGCATTGCCACCGGGGCTGCATGCGGTTCATATCCACGCAGCCGGGAAGTGCGAGGGTCCTGCCTTTACCAGCGCCGGAGCACATTTCAATCCGCTAAACATGAAACACGGACTAAAAAGTCCCGATGGTCCTCATGCCGGCGACTTGCCCGACCTCTTTGTCAACAAAGATGGCGTGGGGCGCTACGAGGTTTTGGCGCAGAGTATTTCGCTTGGCGCGGGAAAACTATCGGTCTTTGAGCCCGACGGCAAGTCAATCGTCGTCCACGCAACCGCGGATGACAACGTCACGGATCCAGCCGGCAATTCCGGCGACCGCATCGCCTGTGGCGTGATTGCAAAGGCTCAGGCGAAGAATAAATAGAATGAGTGCTGCGTTGCGGCCAAGTGGACGAGTTTCGCCGAGACTCTAGCGAGAGATTGACTTGCCGCACAAATCGCCCAATGTCCGAACCGCGTGATCAATCTTTTCCGACCAAGCTTGGCCGCAGCTGAGCCTGATAAAATTCTTATATTTCTGCTTAGGAGAAAAAATCGGGCCGGGCGCGATGCTGATTTTTTGCTGCAAGGCTCGGCGATGTAACTCAAGCGAGTCTACCGAGGGCGGTAGTTCGATCCAGAGTACATAACCGCCTTGCGGTCTGGTCACTTTGGTTCCCACGGGAAGATATCGGCCAACCGCGTTGCTCATCTGCTGAACCTGGGTCATGAGTATCCGACGAATCTTTCTCAGGTACCGATCGTATCCTCCGCTCTGCAAAAAATCGGCGATGGCCATCTGGGGAGCAGTGACGGTCGCCATGGAGCTGGTGAACTTAAGACTCTCGACTTGCGGTTTGAACCGGCCCGCGGCTGTCCAGCCAACTCGGTAACCGGGAGCCAACGTCTTCGAGAATGAGGAGCACAGCAGCACGAGTCCTTGCTTATCATATGCTTTTGCCGTTCTGGGTCGCGTCGCGCCAAAACACAAATCCCCATAGATGTCGTCCTCGATAAGCGGAATCTCTCGCCGTGCAAGTAATTCGACTAATTCTTTTTTGTGAGCGTCCGGCATGCAGCTACCCAAGGGATTGCTGAAGTTAAGAACGAATAGACATGCCTTGACCTTGTGTCTCCTAATGGCCGAAGCCAACACATCCAGAATAATTCCATCTCGCGGATCAGCGGGGATCTCCAAAGCCTTCATTCCCAGGCTTTCGATAATCTGTAGGGTCCCGTAAAAGGCCGGTGACTCAATGGCAATGACATCACCTGACTTTGCCACTGCTCGAAGACAGAGATTCAATGCCTCCATGGTTCCATGGGTAGTGACGATGTCATTTTCTGAGAGCCTGCAACCCCAGTCGATCGAGCGTTTTGCAATTTCGTGCCTGAGCGGCGCATAGCCGGGAGGGAAATCGTAGCTCAAGGCGCGGGCTCCGGACCTCGCGGTGGCTGCGGCCATTAGCCGATTCAGCCGCTTGACGGGAAGATGGTCCGGGCTCGGAGTTGATAATGCCAATTGAACCATCTCTGGGTCGTGGGCGGACTGAAAAACCTGTGCGACAAGTTCACTCACTCCCACACGGGTTACAACCGGGGATGGACTGGACGGTTTAGGCTCGGGTGGAAGATGACGCGCGGGCCTTACGTAAAATCCTGACTGTGGCTTGGCCTCGATCCAATCCTTGTCTTCAAGGACCATGTAGGCTTGGAGCACAGTCGAAATACTAACCTCCATCTGCGAACTCAGCTTCCTGATCGACGGAAGGCGCTCGCCGGCGTGCAACGTGCCCTGGTCGATAAGTTGGGTGATGTGATCCGCGACTCGCTCGTAGAGCAGTTCGTCGCTCTTAGTTTCTTGTTTAGCCATGCGCCGATACTAACGCTCCCTTCACTTTTTTGGCAGATACAGCAGCCGCGAAAGACGACCAGTACAGTTGGCCAAAACCAGAACTGTTATGGTGCTAATTTCGTATAACTGAATCTGTACTCTAGTAGGTAGAATGGTTAATTTGCAACTCGAAGATGCTAGGGAAAAGAAAAGTCAATTTGGATTTATTATGACGGAAGCCTTTCATACGGAGGATTGCGGGCTCTCCCTGATCTGTCGCTGTTGTCGCGGCCCGGTCTGCGAGCAGCGCTTAACAAAGGCTGATCGCATGAGAATGCAACGGGAGCTGTGGGCGCACGAAGATCGGCGTCACCGTTATGGTTCATCGACCAGACACATCAAACCGTACATGAGAAAACTCTTCAGCTGTGTCGTTTCGGGAATGGTCGCGCGCGCAATACGTCTGTTTTAGAGTTCTACACAAGAACGGAGAGAGCCATGAAAACAATCGGCATCGTCGGTGGTATGAGTTGGGAATCGTCAGCCGAGTATTACCGGCTGATCAACGAGAACATCAAGTCAAGATTGGGACCGACGCATTCCGCAGAGCTGGTTATGTACAGCATGGACTTTCACCGTGTTGCGCAACTTGAACGGAAGGAACAGTGGACGGACCTGGCGAGAATTCTAATAGGCGCAATAACACGAGTCGAAAAGGCGGGTGCTGATTTTGTAATCATGGCCTCTAATACAGCTCACAAGGTCGCTGAGGTAGTACAGCGATCAATAGAGATCCCATTGCTACACATCGCCGATGTCACGGCGGCAGAAGTCGGGAGGGAGGGGATCTCCACAGTTGGCCTTTTTGGGACGCGTTTCGTGATGGAACAAGAATTCTATAAAAAAAGCTTTCGTGCCCAAGGAATAGATATCGTGATTCCCGACCGAGCATCTCGAGAGTACGTCCACAACCTCATATTTAACGAGTTGTGCGTGGGGAAGCTAATTCCTGAATCCAAGGAAAAAATACAGACGATAATTCTCGACCTTCAAGAAGCGGGCGCCAACGCTGTGGTCTTGGCTTGCACGGAGCTCCCGTTGCTCATTAACGTTGATGACACTTCGGTCAGATTGTTCGATACGATGGCGCTTCACGTAAACAAAGCCGTTGCATTGGCTTTGTCTGTTGGAATTTAAATCACTGCCGCCCGGGAATCCCCGGAAAGGTAAGACGATTTGGAACAGAAAACAGGCGAGTTTTAGGAAAGGCTCTTTTTTGTCGACGGGACGGGTCTCATCTGCTCGACGGCGGACTTGTCTGGTTCTCTATTACGAAGAACCAGCTTGTCGGTGGCTTGGGCATTTTTAAACTGACCCTGTAACGTTTGTCTCAAAATATCTTCCTGA
>DASXSW010000414.1:0-3061 GCA_036505755.1 Binatia bacterium
TCTTGACAGGGGCAGTCGCCGGAGCGTATCCGTCACGTGAGGAGTGTCGAGGGACGAGTCGGGTGTCGAATGACGCGGTGAGTGTGGCGTGGCGAGTTCGCCGTGTTAAATACCTCGCCAGCTACGGACACAGACCGAAGGAGGTAACTATGTGGTACTTAGTGTTGCGGCGTTCAATCAAGCCGCGGGAAGAGTGGACGGTCAGCTTGGACCAGCATCTGATTTGGATGAAGGCGCAACATGAAGCGGGGAAAATTCTCTTTTCCGGTCCAACCACCGATCGAAAATATGGAGTTTACGTGATCCGCGCCTCCACTAAAGACGAAGCGGAGCAAATCGCCGCGACCGATCCCTACACAGCGGCCGGCTTTTGCGCTTTCGATCTGCTCGAATGGGAAGTGCATCAGATTATGGGCGCGGGACCGTTCACTGCGGCGGAAATGCGTGCGCACCGGTGAGGCGAAGTAAGAGAGTTAGCGGAAGGGGGCATATTAGAGTGATGGAGAGAACACGAAACGTGAAATCGATACGACACATCGCTCTTATTAGTTTTTTGGCGCAGCTCGTTTCTGCCACCGTCCATGCCCAATCCGATTGGAAAAAGCAGTGGGAGGCGACCGTCGAGGCCGCGAAGAAAGAAGGTGAGGTAACGATCTATGGACCGCACAATCCGGTTTATCAGCAGGTCTGGGCGATTTTTCAGAAGTCCTATCCAGAGATAAAGTTTAGCTTTGTCCCGGGCAAAGGCTCGGATCACGCGCAACGGATTGTCGCCGAGCGCCGAGCCGGAAAATTTCTCGCCGATCTGCTCATGGGTGGTTCTTCGACCTACGCGTCATTCGCTCCGGGCACCTTGACGGCGCTCAAGCCGCTGCTTATTTTACCGGAGGTCGGCGATCTGTCTGCCTGGTTTGACGGCAAGTTCTATTTTGCTGACCCGCAAAACAATGCGGCGCTGATTATCTCCGGCGAGATCGGCACCCGCCGGGGATCATACAACACGAAATTCGTAGATCCGAAGGAGATCCAATCTTGGTGGGATTTGCTCCAAGCGAGATGGAAAGGCAAGCTTGGCAGCTTTGATCCGCGAGTTGCCGGCGGTGGCGGGGAAACCTTCATGTTTTTTTATTACACACCGTCGCTAGGGCCGAAATTTATCACGCGCATTCTCACTGAAACCGACATTGTGCTGACGCGGGATTTACAGCAGGGGACGGATTGGCTGGCGCAGGGAAAGATTCTCTTCTACATCGGCAGCGGCCAGCCGGTGATGAAAGCCAAGAAACAGGGGTTATCCGTCGATTTGATGCCCCACGCCTTGAAGGAAGGCGATATCATGGGCGGTGGCTCGTGCTGCATGGCGGTGATGAACAAAGCGCCGCACGCGAGCGCGACGAAATTGTTTGTCAATTGGATACTGTCGAAGGAAGGGCAGAGCGCTTGGCAAAAATATACCGAGGTGAACTCGCTGCGCATCGACATCCCGAAGAGCGATTTGCCGGCCGACGATATACCCCAAAAAGGCGTCCACTACTTCATGCTCAATTCTTCCAGGTACAACGATCAGGGCGGACGAAAGGCGTTGCATCAGATTGTCGAAGAGGCATTGAGAAAAGTTGGTAAGAGCACGTGAAGTGGAGGCAGAAAGTGCTTTGGAGTATTGGAGTGATGGAGTAATAATTTTTTGCTTTGATTAGAGCATGGCGACTGTTGGGGTGAGGAGCTCAAATGCAGACGATTGGCTTGATCGGTCTCGGTAACGCGGGTCGCCCGGTCGCGGAACGCATTCTTTCCAAAGGCTACGGACTCAATGTTTTCGACATTGATGGTGCGGCGGTCGACGCCGCGGTGCGGCGAGGTGCGAACGGAGCGAATTCAGCCGCCGATGCGGTGGGCGATATGACGGTCACACTGTTGCCGTCTTCGGTCGAATTACGCCAAGTCGTTTTCGGCGAGAGCGGTGTGTTTAAGAGTCTTCGACCGGGCATGACACTGATCGATCTGAGCGGCACCGACCCTGACTGTGCGCGCGAATTGCAACAGAGGCTTGCAGAAAAACAGGTGACCTTCATCGGCGGCACAATTCACGCGAGCGGAGCTCCTGCCGTCGTGATTCCTCAAGGGCGATTTTCAATTGTCGTCGGCGGCGAAAAGGCGAAACTTGGACCCGCGGTCGGATTTCTCAATGACGTCGCCGACACGATTATATGCCTGCCGGAACCGTGGATGCCCAAGGCGTTCAAGATTGCGATTATCTTGTACGCGACGACCAACAATATCATCACTGCGGAGATTTGCTCATGGCTGACAGCGCAGGGCAGCGATCCCAAACTATTTCTGCAGCTCTTGCGGACGACCGGTTCGGAAGCTTCGTCTGCTCGCCTCGAAGAATTTATGAAGCGCAATAATAACGACGGTGGCGCGCTCAGCAATAGTTATAAGGATTTTCGCCAAGCCTTAGATACGGCTGCAAAATTGGAAATCCCAATGCCGTTGGCGTCGATGGCAAATCAGATTCAAGAGATGGGTCGAGCGACGGGTTTGCAGCGGTTCAACAGCCCGGCGGCAATGGGAAAATTATACGAGCTGATCACTGGTACGGATTTAAGCCAGGCGACATTCAACACAGAGAAACGATTTCCCGAGAGTCGCGAGCCGAGAGTGGTGTATCTCGGTGAATAATGACAGACGGCTTAGTTCAAAATTGCTTGGCCGAAGTTGGAAACGTGACTCGTGACGAGTGCAGTCGTGATGGCTAGGACCCTATAATAACGCATTTCAAAAATTCAAAAAAAGATCTTGACAGGAGTTCTATCCAGCGTTAGTAGTTGAGTTAGCCCACTTCGAAAGGGGCGAAAGAGCCGGGATAGAGCGCGCCTGTTCTCGACTCTTTAAGAAGTAGAGGTGTTCATGAACGGACAAGATAATCCGCCGGGCTATTCAAGCCCGCGATCGGCGGGCGCCAGCAACGCGGTCAGTTTATCAGTTGGGCAGCGAGCTGTGTGAATCAAGCCCTCAAGTTGAGCACCAAATGGTGCGAACCCGAATTCGGGTCAATCAG
>DASXSW010000415.1:0-10498 GCA_036505755.1 Binatia bacterium
CTTGCTCGCGCGTGGAAAAACCGGCCGGGGTCAGTTCATCGATGTGTCCTTATTGCAAGTGAGCATTGCGTTCATCGAGTCTCACGTGGTCGATTATTTAAACGGCGGCGAAGCCGTGTCGCGGGACAATTTTCCCAAGGGGAGAATTTATAGTCTGCTCGATTGTGATAAGAAACCATTCATGGTGCATCTCTCCGGGCATAACCAAGCGTGGGAAGGACTGCTGATGGCGGCAGAGCTCGACAACTTGATCGGCGACCCGCGCTTCGCGACCCGTAAACATCGAACGGATTGTCATGAAGAGATCGTAAGGATTTTGCGCAAGCAGTTTCAGAAGAAGCCCCGCTCCTACTGGTTGCCGCGCTTGGACGCCAACCGTATTCCCAACGCGCCAATCAACACGATCCACGAAGTGTTCGCCGATCCACAAATCAAGCATATAGGGATTCCCAAGCAAATTAGTCATTCTAAAATGGGCACGAGCAATCTGGTCGGCAGTCCGATCAGTCTGTCCGACACGCCGGCCAAATTCTTCCGCGCCGCGCCGCTATTGAGCGAGCACACCGAAGAAATTTTGGCGAAGTTGGGTTATGACGACGGCGCAATCAAGGAATTGCGTTTAGCGGGAGTGATCTAAAATCGTTTCGTGTTTAACGTTTCGAGTTTCCTTCTCCGAAACGCGGAACTCGCAACCCGAAGCCGCGATAGCGGTTTGAAAGGAGTTTAGTATGGATTTTAACGTATCCGCAGATCCCCCTCATGTTGTCGAATTCAGAAACGAGGTCGCCGCGTGGCTGGCCGAACAGTTTAAAGGCCATCAACACTTGCGGTGGTCGGCTTCCTGGTCAACGCGCGAGGACGAGGAGGAATATAAGTTCCGCCGTGGTCTTGCTGCAAAGCTCGGAGCGAGAGGTTGGCTCTTTCCGATGTTCCCGAAGAAATATGGCGGCGCCGAGCTAACCGTCGATCACCAGATGGTGCTCGAAACCGAGTTATTTAAATACGGCCTCAATCTCTCACACGTCTTTTACACTTTGGCACGGATCGTCGCGCCGGTGTTGATCCGCTGGGGCACAGACGAGCAGAAAGCTGAATTTCTCCCGCCGATCACGCGCGCCGAGACTTGCGTTTGGCAGGTGCTTACCGAACCCCATGGCGGCAGCGATATCGCAAATTGCCAAACCAAAGCGATCCGCGATGGCTACGACTACGTTGTCAACGGCCAGAAGGTTATGGTCGGCCATCACTTGCCACCGGATTATCTCTGGACGCTGGTTTGCACCAATCCGCAGGGCAAGCGCCACGAGAATCTTGCCTGGCTCCATATCCCCGCGAACCTTCCCGGCATTACGATCCAGCACATGTATCTCATGATGGGCATCAAGAACGCAGTCTTCTTCGACAACGTGCGCGTGCCGGCGAAGTATTTGATCGGCGGTGAGAACAACGGCTGGAAAGTCGCCAGCACGCACATGGAGCTCGAGCACGGTGGCGACGGCCGAATCGCGGCTGATCCTCTAGTCGAGCGGGTCGTCGAGTATTGTCGTAACACCCACGTTGATGGCAAGCCGATCCTGGAAGATCCGCGCGTGCGCGATCTCGTCGCCGACATGATGATCGAATTAAATACCCTCCGGCGCTTCAACCAACTCATCTACTGGCGCCGTTTCGCCAAAAAGCCGCATCCCTATGGTGGGCCGCAGCAGCGCTACTTCCAGCGCATGATGCGCCTGCGCAATGGCGAGCGCCTGCAAGCGATCATGGGCGCCGACGCGCTGGTGCAGGATCTCTCGGTGCATGAAGTCGTTGACTTTGAATACGCCGTGCGCACGGGACCGGGACAATTGCACGGCGGTGGCACGTTGGATACGGACCGTTTGATCTTCGCCCGTCGCCTCGGCTTAGGCCGTCCGACCACGGAGAAAGCGCCGGAGACGGATTAAACCATATGAAACTGTCTTACCGTTTTGAACGACTTGACGATTTGAACATTTTGAACGAAATGTTGCTGATCGTTCCAGCCGTTCAAGCAGTTCAAAACGTTCAAGCCGTAGGAGAAAACCATGGATCTAAGTCTGACCGAAACGCAAGAGATGTTTAAAAAGGTCGCGGCGGATTTCGTTAAAGCCGAAGTGCCGGCGCACCAGATGACCCAGTGGTACAAAAATAAGCAAACGTACCAGCCGCAGCTTGTGAAAAAAGCCGCCGAGATGGGCTGGCTCGGCATGATGCTGCCGGAGCAATTCGGCGGCGCCGAAGTCAGTGCCACGGACTGCGCGGTCGTATTTGAAGAATTGGGCCGCGGCCCCGTGCCCGGACCGCTGTTTAGTTCTGGCATACTCGCGGCGCAGATGATTCTCGAAGCCTGCACCGACGAGCAGCGCAAAGCTTTGCTGCCACCGCTTTGTCAAGGCGAGTCGGTCGTGATTCCAGCCATCACCGACAAGGCCGCGTACTGGGGACCCGAGGCAGTGGAATCACGTTTGAGCAAACTTGCCGGCGGCTACCTGTTGAACGGCGTTAAGCCCTTTGTCTTCGACGCTCGGGCGGCCACGAGTTTTCTTTGCGCCGCTCGCACTGAGGAAGGCAAAGTCGTTTTCTTGGTCGTCGATGCCAAGAGCCCCGGAATCACAATTACGCCGCACATCGGCTTCTTAGTTTCCGTCGCCGAAGTGCGCTTCGACAAAGTTGCCGTCTCGCCGGAAAATTTGCTCGGCTCCAGCGGCGCGAACTGGTCGACGTTGGAAACCGCGCTGGATAAATCGTTGCCGATCCTTTGCGCCTACCAAGTCGGCGCGTCGCAGGAAGTCTTCGAGTTTACCTGCGAGTACACACGAACGCGGGTGGTGTTCGGCCAGCCGATCGGCCGCTTCCAGCGGGTGCAAGATCATTGCGTTGAAATCTCGATTCATCTCGATGCCGCGCGCTGGGCCACTTACGAGACATTATGGCGCATCGACAGCGGCATGCCGGCGCGCGCGGCTGTTCATGAAGCAAAGGCGGTGGCCAGCGACGGCTATTTTCAAGCGACCAACTACGCCCACATGGTTTGGGCCGGTCCGGGCACGGACTACGGCCACCCGATGATGGCGCACAGCGTGCTCGCGCACACGCTTTATCAATATTTGGGCACGCCCGGGCATCATAAAAGATTAATGATGGACGCGCTGTATCCGCGCGCTTAGGAATCGGGTCGAGGATAGAGAATCGAGGATAGAAGATCGCGGCTTTCGATCCCCGCCATCCTCGATCCTCAATCTTCGATCCTCGACCGTTATGTGCCAAGGAGGAGTTGTATGAGATTATCGTTTCATTCGCTCTCCTCTGTAATAATCTGGCTCACTGTCGCGACAAATCTTTACGCTCAGTCCGCGCAAACTTCCGCCCTCATCGAGGCCGCCAAGAAAGAAGCCAAGCTCGTCTGGTATACTTCGATGGCCATCGACACATCGAAGCCTCTGCTGGACACTTTCATCAAGGAATATCCCTTCATCAAAGCCGAGCTCGTGCGCGCCGGCGAAGAGCAGTTGATGAACCGGATTCTCAGCGAAACCCGCGCGGGCAAGTGGTTGTTCGATGCGGTTTCAACCAGCGCCGTTTCAGTCCTCGCCGAGAAGCACATGATCACGCCTTACCTGACTCCTGAGCGGGACGCTTTCCTGAGCGAATTCAAAGATCCGCAAGGCTATTGGACCGGCATTTTCGTCAACAATCTGGTGCTCTGTTACAACACCAAGATGCTCGGCGCCAAAGATGCGCCGAAAAACTACACGGATCTGCTCGACCCGAAGTGGAAGGACAAGATGTTGATGGACTCCACCGATTATGATTGGTTTGGCACGCTGGCGACTGTGTGGGGCAAGGAGAAAACCGTGCAATACATGAAACGCTTGGCGCTGCAGAACCCATCGTGGCGGCGCGGGCATGGCCTGACGGCGCAACTTCTTGGCGCGGGCGAGGTGCCGCTGGCTTGGGCCTATAATTTTCGCATTGAGCGAATGAAAAATGAAGGTGCGCCCGTGGAATGGATCGAAACCTTCGATCCCATCGTTGTCACGATGAGCGGCATGGGCCTCAGCGTTAAAGCGTCCAACCCGAATTCAGCCAAATTACTCATCGACTTCGCCACATCCAAAAAAGGGCAGCAAATGGTCCGCGGCATGCGCCGCATCCCCGCGCGCAGCGACATCGAACCACTGGCCCCGAAGATGGATCAGACCAAATTGAAACTGAAAGCCGTGCCCAAAGAAGTTTATCTTAATCTCGACGACTACGCCCGCGAGTTTCGCAAGATATTCGGGCTGTGACCTCCGCGGCAAGAGAGGAGAATGAGATGAGGCAATACGATACGCGACCGGTATTTCTCGCGCTAGGCTTGCTGCTGATTGCCGGTTTCCAAACTCCGGGGTTCGCCGCCGAGAAAGCTCCCTTCTATCAGGGCAAGACTCTTAACATCGTGATCAATTTCGCCGCCGGCGGGCCCACCGACATCGAGTCGCGCATCTTCGCGAAGCATTTATCCCGGCATATTCCCGGGCAACCGAGTATCACCGTGCAAAATATGGGTGGCGGCGGCGGCCTCATCGCAGTCAATTATATCGGTGAGGTGGCGAAGCCGGACGGCTTCACAGCGGCGTATTTTACCGGCGCGCTCTTTCAGCAGCAGATTAAAGACCAGGCGCTCCGCGTCGATCTCAGCAAGTTCGGTTTCATTACGGGCGTGCACGGCGTCACCGTCTCGTACATTCGCTCCGAGGTGCCGCCCGGAATCAAAAAGCCATCGGACTTCGTCAAGGCGCCAAAATTTCGCGCCGCAGGTCTCGGCGTCAGCAGTTCCAAGGACGTCCGCTTCCGCCTGTCATTCGATCTTTTGGGTCTCAAATACGACTATGTCACCGGCTACAATAACAGTTCCGACGCGCGCCTCGCGGTCCAGCGCAACGAAGCGCAGTATCACGACGAAACTCTTCCGAGTTACCGCACTCAAGTGGAACCGCAAATGGTCAAGACCGGGATGGTTACACCGCTCTATTACACCGACCTCGTCGCTCCAAGTGGCGAGATTTTAGTGAGCCGAGACGTGCCAGAGCTTCAACCTTTCACCCATTATTACAGAGAGGTTTTTGGCAAGATGCCGTCGGGCATCAAGTATGAAGCGCTCAAAGCCGCCAATATGTCGAGCACGAACATGACGCGAATGGTATTGATGCCGCCGAAGGCGCCGCCAGAAACCATCGCCACGCTGAGAAAGGCTTTCGACTCGTTGTCACGAGATCAAGATTTCCTGCAGGACGCGATCGCCATCATGCGTTTTCAGCCGCGTTTCGAAGTGGGCGAAGCCGGTGAGCGGCTGTTCCAACGAGCTTCACAGACTTCGCCCGAAATTGTTAATTTTCTCCGTAAGTATATCGAGGAGGCGAACAGGTAATACGCCAAACCCGTTCGCTCTAAAGGCCGGCATGATATCGACCTAGAGCCACAACAATGAAACCGCAACTTTCGGGTCTCGTTCTGGTCGTAGCCTTGCTGACCGTAAACGATGTACACGGCGGCACCATTGTAGGAGACGTCAAATTTACTGATACGCCAGCGAAATTGGCGCCGGTCAAGGTCACCAAAGATCAGGACTATTGCGGGGAGACGTTACCCAATGACAGCTATTTGATCGACCCGAATGGAGGATTAAAAAACGTCGTTGTATCCATTGAAGCAGCGCCGGTCACAACATCCGCGGATCCGCAGAAGCTGAATGTCATCGAGAACAGTGGCTGCCGCTACGTTCCACGCATCCACGCGATGCAAAAGGGCGAAAGATTGCGCATCAGGAACAACGATCCCAAATTGCATATTCCGCACTCTTACTTGCAACAAAAAACTGTTTTCATGCTTTCCCTGCCCTTTAAAAACACCATACTCGAAGCGACCCATAAAATCCGCGACGCGGGGATTTTAAAACTTGTGTGCGACACTCACGCCTGGATGCTTGGTTATGTTCACGTCTTCGATCACCCCTTTTTCTCGATAACGGATGACAAAGGAGCTTTTTCGATTGCCAACGTACCGCCCGGCACTTACACGCTCAAAGCCTGGCACGAAGAGGCGGGAGTGAGAATTCAAGAAATTACGGTTTTGGAAGAGGGTAACGTTCGAGTCGATTTCCAGTTCAGCAACAAATAACCGCAAATATCCGCATCCAAACACGGCAACCAATCTCTACGATTCATGAATAGAAGGTCCCTGAAATTGCTCCAGGGACCCTCAATCTATATTCAACCACTTGCTTTCCTGAACCGTTAACGAACAGGCAGCTGCAAGCCTGGAATGATGAGTTCCTGATCCATACAAGAGATCTTACCAAGATTCTTGCCAACTGTGGTGCCTCCACCGTCAACCTCTCCATCGCTTCGGGGAAAATTATCCCGCCGATTACCGTCAGAATTCGCAGTGCAGAAAATCTTTCCGCTGAGAAAGGGACTGGTTGGAAACTCAAGGATATGATTGTTTCCGAGCGACGGGTCTGCCGCATTTCTAAGGCCAGAGAGATTTACGGGATTGCGGAAAACCTCCGCGACTCTTCCGTCTTTGGTAACGACGGCGACCGCGTTTCTTTCATTGGCGTCGGCCCAAATATTTCCGGCTACATCGAGCACTATGCCATCTCCACCTTCGAGGATCGGATGAGCGACAAAGACGTTGCTCAGACAGAGCGTGTTGTCTGTGAATGTAGTGTCACAGCCGACCGGACTCTTGAGGTTCCCTTGGCGATCGAATTGAACCTTCCAGAGCGCCCCTCGTGCGGTGTCGATAACAAACATATCTCCTTGATGATTGAAGGCGATACCGTTGGCGGCTAAGTCCTGCGGAAGTCCTCCCGCGGCAGTGTGAGGGAATGTGTTTGCCGAACGGCCCACGCCCTGAGTCGGCTGGTTAGCGGTAGGCACTGTGCTTATCTCTCCTCCTAGAGCCGTGCCGTTGCGCATCGGCTGGATTCGAAAGACTTCTTCGCAGTTAACAATCGGATTGGGGCCAGTGCAGTTTGCTCCTGAACCGGTGATCTTCCAGACTCGACCCTGTCCCGTAACCCCATCGCCCGTCCAGAGGTTTCCATCTCGGTCGAAGGCCAACCCATTGGTTCCGGGAACTCCTTGAGCAAAGATTGTCGCAGGCGGTGGAATTTTTGCATTCGGTTTGAAGGTATAGATCCTGCCCGCTGTGCCGTCGGCCTGGTAAAGGCTTCCAGCAGCATCGAAAGCGATGCCTGAGAAGGCACAGGTCCCTCCACCGGGAGGGGTTACGTTTCCCACCACTGTCAAAGTCGGATTATGTAGATTGATTTGCCAAATCGGGCAAGGAGCGTTGCCCGATCCGCCGATGTACAGGTTATTGACGCCGTCGCCTGTCAGCCCCTCAACCGCCCGCGGGGTCGTAATGAGTGTTGTAAAAGTTGAATTCTCTGGGAACTGGGAAGGTTCCGCCCAGACAAAAACATGGGTTAAGCAAAGAATAAAGGCACAAAAGATCGAGACGAAGCCTTTTTTTCTCATGGTCGCGTCCTCCTAGAAATCTAGTTGCCTCAGTTGCCTCATCTGGAAAGATGCCTCGCGACAGAAGCGAATATATCGAGTCGACGAAGGTTCATAACGCATTCAACTTACCGATGTCTCGATAACACAGATGAACTGCGCTAGATACTCCCGAGTCTGCGAGCGCAATCAATGCCATCCTGGGTTTGCATGATGGCTTCTCTTAAGTTCACGATTAATTTATTCTCTCCAACCCGCTCCCCCCTTTTAAGTTCAAGCGAACATATAGCCGGCGAAGCTGACAACTGCCTTGTTGTTCTCCGATGACCATGAACAATGCCGCAGGAATTTCGCTGCGAATGAGCGCGAAAATTCCCGCGATGAAGATGCTCTCCTAAGTAATGTCAGATTGGTTGGCTAATCTTCGTCCTCATCATCGTGATCGTCACCTTCCCGACGCACGACCTTGATCTGTCCTCGAATCTCGCCGCCTGTCGACAGATTCGTATGCACGTTCGCGTAGGCTTTGCCGGCGCGAATCGCGGTGAGAACTTTGCTAAATTCACCGGCGCCGACCTGCTGGCCAACATTGCCTCCACTGATTGCCACTACATTTGCGGACGTGATCGTCCCCGAAAAAGTACCGGACCCATTGGTGCACTGCGGAACCGTTGGGATTCCCGGCGGAGCGGGAGCCGCCGCCGACTGACAGAACCAGATGACGATGCCGCCGTTTACGTTGCGCTGGCCGATATGTATGTGGGCTTGTTGTGTCGTAGCTCCTTGCAGCCCGCTGTACGTGAGAGTGTAATCAATCGACTGATCGCCCGGGTTAATCACGCCGTGGAACTCACCGGTAGCTACCGTTGACACTACAGGCACCTCCTGAAATCCGATTAGCTCGGCATGCAAGACCGAGCCGGGGCTTTTGTCTTTATCCTTCCCTTTATCCTTCGCGACGGCAATTGACAAGAACAACGTAAGCACTGCAAGCGCGGCTCGAAATAAGACCTTCATGAGGCACCTCCCGTAGGTTCGATGTTAATATGCAACTGCGCGTTCCATTCACCGCCGCAGAGCGATACCAATTTCCTTGAGCTCGCGTCAAGCCCTATTCGGGTCGGTCGCGCACTCCCCCAAATGGTGAAAAGAGATTCTGCCTAATTGGGTTTTTGAGTTGAGCAGGACAGCGTACGAGAGAGTGAATTCTCGCGGCGTCAAGATTGAATTAGCGCTCCCGAAATAGGTTCAGCACGTGATCGGAAAAGGTCTTTGCGGAGAAGGGCTTTTTAAAGATCTGTCAGGCGCCTTGGGAAGCCAATTCTTTTTTTTCTTCCGGGTCATCGGTGCCGGTGAAAAAAGCCACCGGGAGATCGCTCAATTCCGGCGTCGCTTTGATATCGCGCATTACTTCCTTTCCCGATATCGGCGTCATCTACATATCCAACAAGATGAGATCTGGAATTTCATTGCACGCAGTCTCGACCGCGCTGGTCGGATCGGCAAGAGCAACGATTTGCACGTCGACGAACGCTTGAACGAAAGCCGCAGGAGCATCAAATTGTCTCGCTTCTTGTAGGAGAATTCTCGGATCGCGCCGACAAGAAGGTCGATTTCATTGACAGTCTTTCGACGACCGTGCTATCCGGGAAGGCGCCGTTTGATATTTCGAGCATTCGATGAAGCGACTCGCGATATTTCTCTTGATGATGTTTTTGCCCTCACAGCTTTGCTCCCAACCTCGTAAGCCCAGCACAGTCGCCGAAATCGCGGTCTACAACGGTCCCGATCGAGAGCAGGTGCTCTACACGGGTGCCAAAGGCGAGGGAAAAATCGTTTGGTATACCTCGCTCGCAGGAGATTCCTACAAAGCGATCGCCCGCGCGTTTGAAGCAAAATATCCAGGGGTGCGTTTAGAAACTTACCGCGCCGGCGGCAGCGAGCTGGTGCCGCGGATGATCGAAGAAGCCAAAGCGCGCCGGCCGATCTGTGACGCGCTGGAGACCACCGAGGACTCTTTGATGATCTCCAAGGTGAGTCAGTTGTTGCGCCCCTATTTTTCTCCTTATTTAGACAAGTATCCAGACGACGCCAAAGAGAAATCCGACAAGCCTCTCGCTTTCTGGACCACCATAAGGGAATCCTACCTCGGCTTTGGTTACAACAAGACGCAAATTTCGCCGAGTGCGGTTCCCAAAGGTTTCGATGGGCTGTTGCACCCCGAATTGAAAAGCAAAATCGGCATCACACTCAATGAAACTTCCGCCAAAATGATTGGCGCCATGATCAAGATCAAAGGCGATGGATTCGTGAAGAAACTCAAATCTCAGGAAATCAAAGCGTACACGGTCAGCAGCGCGGCCTTGGCCGATTTAATTGCGTCCGGCGAGATCGGCGCTTCGTTTCATATCTTTCGCAATCACGCGCTGGTCTCCGCAGCAAAGGGTTCCTCGGTCGGTTGGATACCGATGGAGCTAGTGCCGACCAACAATGGCGGAGTCGCCCTAGCGGCGCAATCGCCCCATCCCCATGCGGCGCTCTTATTGGTTGACTTTCTGCTGAATGACGCCGCGAAGATTCTCGATAAGTTCCAGTATGGCCTTCCGACCACGGATTACGGGTTTAAGCGCTGGTATCAGGACCGCGGCCGGCCTCTGGCGGAATTGGAAGCAGACAGCGCCAGATGGGAGAAGCTGGCGAAGGAAATCACCCAGCGATAAGAGACTAGAGGAACGCTCCGACAATGAACTCCGTATTTTTGATTTTATTTATCCTATCAGTGCTATTTCCCAAGCCGCTTTTCGCCCAGGCGCGCAAGCCGATGACGATTGCCGAGCTGGTAACTTACGACGGCAAAAATCGCGAGCAGGTTCTTTACGCCGGCGCGAAAAACGAGGGAAAAGTGACTTGGTACACCTCGCTGGCCGGCGATTCATACAAGGGAATGGTGAAAGCCTTTGAAAGCAAATATTCCG
>DASXSW010000416.1:0-7577 GCA_036505755.1 Binatia bacterium
CAAGTTCGCTCCCTCCCTGATCAAACTGCGCCTATCTTTCCTACATGCGCTGGGTAATGTCAAACCAAAATCTCCCGTCGTGCTCCTGTTAAATGGGGCGATCGTCTTTCAAAATCCGGTCCGTTGTTGTAATCCAATCTCTGGAGGTTACCCATGCTTTTGATCAACAACCAGGAAGTCGAAAAGCTCTTCACGATGAAAGATTGTCTCGAAGCGTTGGAAGACGGTTACGCTGATCTTCTCAAGGGCGACGCGGTGTATCGGCCGCGCTTGGACCTGTGGATGCCCTGCGATCGACCCGACGGGTATTACCGTTGGGGAACCATGGAAGGCGCGAGCCGAAAGATCGGCGTTTTTGCCATCCGAATGAAATCCGACGTGGTTTATTGGCCGAATGGCGAGACCGAAGAAAAATATTGCATTCAGCCCGGAACCTGGTGCGGGTTGGTCATGGTCTTCAGCGTGCGCAACGGCGAGCCGTTGGCGATCATCAATGACGGTCTCATCCAGCATATGCGGGTCGGCGGTTGCGCGGGCCTGGGAGCTAAATACCTGGCGCGCGAAGACGCGTGCGATGTTGGCATCTTCGGCTCCGGCGGCATGGCGCGCAGTTACCTCGAAGCGTTCTACGAGGTGCGCAAACTCCGCCGCGTGAAAGTCTACAGTCCGACGAAGTCAAACCGCGAGCGGTTTGCCAGGGAGATGACCGGCAAATTGGATATCGAAGTGACTGCGGTCGATAAGCCGGAACAAGTGGTCAAAGAATCCGATATTGTCGCCACCTGTACGGACTCCACACGAACAGTCTTCGACGAACCGGAGTGGTTAAAGGACGGCGCGCATATTACCTGTGTGCGCGCGTGCGAGATGGGGTCAAAGGTGATTCAGAAGTGCGATCTATCGGTCAAGTTGGGCAAAAACACGATCGAGGCTATGGACGAAGGTATGATTCGGTTGCATGGCAATGTCGGCTACATCGCTGGCCAACCTGAAGAACGCGCTCGTATTCCCAATCCGACTGTGGACAATTACAAGGGTGATTACTTCAAATACTTCATGGATGTCCGGGCGGCAAGGGTTCCGGGCCGAACGAATAATAAACAAGTGACTTTTTTTATCAATGCTGGCACGCAAGGTCTTCAGTTCGCCGCTTGCGCGGGAAAGGTTGTCGAATTGGCCAAGCAGAAAAAAATCGGACGGGAACTACCGACGGAGTGGTTTTTACAGGATATTAGAGACTGAAGCCGTTTCGGGTTTTGTATCTCGGGTTTCGGGTCGTCCGGAGGAACGCGAGACTCGAACTCGGAACCCGAAACAGACTAGTAGCCCAGCTCATCGATCTCGTCTTCTTCCATGCCGAAGTAGTGGGCGATTTCATGAAGCACTGTCAGGCGGATCTCTTCGCGGAGTTCGTCGGGGTCGGGAAAATCCTGCAACAGCGGTTCGGCGAAGATGGTGATCTTGTCCGGGAGGAGCGGTGGATCGAGAGCCGATCTTTCCGGAAGAGGAACACCTTGGTAGATGCCGTACAAAGTGTCTCGGCGCGGATCGAGTCCTTCGGCACGCAGGAGAGCCGGTGAAGGCCGCTCTTCGACAACGAACTCAACATTGCGCAACTGATCGCGAAATCGGCGCGGCAGTCTATCGACGACTCGGCTGACTTCTTTTCTGAGTTGAGCGTAGTTCAAGGCCACTAAGTTTCTCGCAAATGCCTGGACGCTTCAAGTTATTTACGTTGCTCGGTTCATCGCTCGTCATAGCCCTACTTGGTTGTCTTCAGGCGACGCCGACAAGTTGGGGCCAATCGTCACCCGCCGTCAGCGATGACCTTGATCCAGAGTCGCTAAGCATCGCGATCCGCCGCAGCATCGCTTTTTTGCAGAAGCTGCCGCCCGATCGGGTCGTCGGAGAGCACCCCCGTCGGTTGACCGCCAAAGAAATCCTTGATTCATTGATCGTCTTCGAAAAGGTATTGCTCGATCATTGGCGTTGCGCGCATTGTTTTGCGCGTGAAATTAATGCGCGCTTTGATGTCGTGCCATCGAGCGCAGATCCCGCGTTGTCGGATGTTCTTTTCACCGGTTACTACCAACCCGTCATCGAAGGCAGTTTGACGCCGACAGCAGAGTATCGCTATCCGCTTTACCGCACGCCACTCGATTTGATAGCCGCGGAGCAGGTGACGCTCGAGCCGAAGTTGAGCGTCGAAACAGTGATCGGTCGAGCGGAGGGTGAACAATTTGTGCCTTACTATACGCGGCGCGAGATCGACGAGGTGGGCGCGCTTCGCGGGCGCGGTCTCGAGATTGCCTGGGTGAAGGATCCCATCGAACTTTTCTTTCTGCATATTCAAGGCTCCGGAATCGTCCGTTTCCCTGATGGGCATCGCTTGAACGTAGGGTACGCTGCGCAAAATGGGTGGCCTTATCGTAGCATTGGCCGGCTGTTGATCGACAACGGCAAAGTTGCCAAAGAAGAAATGTCGATGCAGCGATTGCGTCGTTACTTCGCCGAGAACCCCCGTGAGCAGAGCGAGATTTTTGCCTACAACGAAAGTTACGTGTTCTTTCGCGTGAATTCCGAAGGCGCGCTGGGAAGTCTCGAAGTGCCGGTGACCGTCGGGCGTTCCCTCGCTACCGATGCCCGGCTGTTTCCAAAAGGAGCGATCGCCTTCATTCAAACGGACATCCCGGTCATCGACGCGGAAGGTCAACTGACTGGTTGGCGTCCGATCGCGCGATTCGTGCTCAATCAAGACACCGGCGGCGCCATTCGCGGCTTGCAGCGAGCCGATCTCTATTTCGGTACCGGCGACGAGGCCGCTGGACTGGCAGGATACATGAATCGCTCGGGGAAGATGTTCTTTCTGCTGTTAAAGCAGCAGGGTATCGGCAACAAGAAAACCGGGGGAGGATAAAGAAACCAATCGGGTCATAGGGTGGCGGCATAGAAGTACGCCCACCATGGATTGATGAGCCGATTGCTCTTCTTTAGATAGATCCACTTGAGCCAAGCCTGGGCGCGGAGTACCTTAGTCAAAACAGATAATCCGCATGGAACGACACACTGAGACGCGACGACTTCTTTGGGCCTTGGTGATCAGCGCGGTGTATTTCATTGCCGAATTGATCGCCGGATTTGCGACCAATAGCTTGGCACTGTTATCCGACGCTGGACACATGCTTTCCGATATCGGCGCGATGGCGCTGAGTCTGTTCGCGTTTCGCATGGCCAGACGGCCGGCGACGCATCAGAGCACCTACGGATTCCATCGGGTGGAAATTCTCGCCGCGCTTTTTAACGGCCTTACGTTGTGGCTCATCGTCGGGGTCATTTTCGCTGCAGCTTACAACCGCTTTGCCCAGCCTCCCATGGTGGAAAGTTTCGGTATGATGATCGTCGCCTTCTTTGGCTTATTGGTGAACATCGCCGCGGCGGCAATACTCCACGGCGGGCATCGTCACAACTTGAATCTGCGCGGCGCCTTTTTACACGTCATCAGCGACGCCGTCGGCTCCGTCGGCGCGATCGCGGCAGGTGTCATCATGCTGACAACAGGCTGGTATCTCGCCGATCCGCTCATCAGTATTTTCATCAGTGGCTTAATTCTCTTTTCGTCTTGGAGCTTGGTGAAAGACTCGTTGAGCGTGCTCATGCAGTCTGTACCGAAGGGCATTCGACTCGAAGAAGTACGTCTTACCATCGAAGCCGTCGATGGCGTCAGCAAAGTTCATGATCTTCATATCTGGGCAGTTACTTCCGATATCTTTACGCTGAGCGCGCACGCCGTTGTGGCAAACGGCGAGGACTTTCATCAGGTCCTCAACAACATCGAAGACACGCTCAAAGAGCGCTTCAATATCGAGCATACAACCATCCAGCTCGAAACCGAGAGTCGAGAAGAAAAGGAGTTTAAGGCCTTTTAGCACCGCGTGGCGTCTGTTTCCACAACCGCTCATGAAGCGAAGTACGGCCATTCTCATTATCCTCGCCGGCATTTTAGTCGTTGGCACGGGCTATGCGCTCTGGAACATCACCGCCACGAGAGATGCGTTCGTCATTTCCGGCGTTGTCGAAGCCGACGATATTCACGTCGGATCCAAGGTCGGAGGGCGCGTGCTCAAGGTCGTGGCAAAGGAAGGAGAGACCGTCAAAGAGGGCGAGACACTGGTGTTATTGGAGCCACACGAGCTCGATGCGTCGCTGGCCGAGTCTCAAGCTGCTTTGCGCCAAGTCGAAGCCAAGTATTCGCTGTTGACTGCCGGTTTCCGTCAAGAAGAGATCGAGCGGCTGGATGCGGCGGCGAAACACGCCCAAGCGGAGTTGGATCAGCTCATTTCCGAGCCGCGCCAACGGTTGATTGACCAAGCGGCCGCGGATTGGATGACCGCCAAAACCCAGGCGGAAAATGCGCGCAAGTTTTTAAAGCGAGTGGAGGATCTGGCGCAGCGCGAGCTGATTGCCAAACAAGAGTACGACGATGCCCAGGTCAAGGCCGACGAGGCCGACCATAGGATGAAATCCGCGCGCGAGAGGTATGATCTGGTCCTCGCCGGCGCACGCAGGGAAGAAATTGAGCGCGCCAGAGAACGCGTCGCCGAAAACAACGCCAAGCTTCAGCAGTCGCGCAGCGGCTATCGCAGGGAAGAGATCGCCCAGGCCAAGTTGGAGGTCGAAGCTGCCCGCGCCAAGGTGGAACTGATCCGCACCCAGTTGTATGAAACTGTGATCAGGGCTCCGATAGACGCGTTGGTGGAAAGCTTGGATCTCGAACGCGGCGACTTGGTCGCCGCGGGCAAACCGGTGGTGACGTTGCTGCGCACGGGAAGCTTGTGGGTGCGCGCCTATCTGCCTGAAGCGCGATTGGGCTTCGCGAGGCCGGGTCTAAAAGTAAAAATTCGCGTCGCTTCCTTTCCCGAAAAAGACTTCATTGGCATTATCCGTCGCATCCACCGTCAAGGCGAAATTCTCCCGCAGAACCTGCAGACCCGCGAAGAGCGCGTGTTGCAGGTGTTTCAAACCGAGGTGGTGATCGACGATCCCGATCACGACTTGCGGCCGGGCATGAACGCCGACGTAACCATCCCAAAAAGCTAACCGACAGTCTTCACGAACCGAGGTGAAGATGAAACGGGGACAAAAGAGCGCAAGGATAGCGAAATTGCCGAGGCACGGCATTGCGCTGCCCTTACCGCGCCGCGCTTCAAGATACAGTTGGACTGGAAATGGCGCGCTGCGTTCGTGGCAGCAAACACGCCATCAAACCCACGCTGGCAAAGGAAAGAATCCCGAGCAGCCAAAAGATTGTCGGTAGCTCCGTGCTGACCAGAAGCAATCCGACGATAGAAGTCGACGTTGTCTTCGAGACCTGCTGGATCAAACGGTCGAAGGAGACAATGCCGCCGCGCAGCTCCGCCGGCGCATTCTGGGTCAGCAGACTCTTTTGCATCGGCGAAATTACCCCGTTGGCGAGGCCGTAGAAAAACAGCGCGGCGCCGACCAAGCCGATGCCGGGGAGGAAAGGGACCGCTAGCACGGCGGCGCCGCTAACGGCAAAGGCAACGAACAGTATATTCGCTTTATCCCGGCCGGCTGCGATCCGCCCGGCCTGACTCGACGTCATCATGGCGCCAATGGAAAAAAACACGTAGAGCAATCCCGCGGTCGCCGTCGAAATACCGTGTGTGCGCACAAGAAAGAGCGGAAAATAAGTTAGAAAGCCGTAATCGAGAAAAAAACGCAGAAACCCTGCCGAGAAGGCGATGACCAGCCGCGGATGGCGCGTGAGCCGCAGGATATCGCCGAGATAGGTCATTGTTCGTTCGCTGCGTTTACCCTTTGTTTCGGGCATCCAGTAAAAAGCCGCGAGTCCCACGGGTATTGTGAGCACATAGAAGACGAAGGGCCAAAACCATGCGACGGCCGCGAGCAGACCACCGAGGGGCGGAAAGACTAAATAGCCGATGCGATCGAGAAAGACTTTCAATCCTTGACCGCCGATCTCGCTATCACCTTCCAGCAAATCGCCGATCAGCACGATCGTGAGCGGAATCACTGCGCTAAAGGCGACTCCCTGAAGCGTTCTGAATGCGAGGAGCCAGCCAAAGTTGGGCGCAAACGCCATGGCGGCACCAAAGATCCCGAAAGCGATCAAGCCGAGCGCCAGCAGAAGACGCCGACCGTACAGATCGGCGATCACACCGAAGATCGGCGACAACACGATAGCCGGCGCCGTGAAGACCGTCATGACCCAGGAAAGCTGGGCATCGCTGACGTGAAAGGGTTGCGTGAGCGCCGGCAGCGCAGGCTGAATGAAATTGACCCCCATCATCAGCGCGATGCTCGACGCGTACACGATGCCCAACGCTCGCGCCTTTTCCGGCGCCAGTTTTTCCATGCCGAACAGCGCAGTGATCGATGGCATACGCCGCAAGCTAGTTGAATCCGTCGGGGCAGTCAAATCTTCGTCGCGCTCTGACTATAGATGTCAGTTTCAACTGCCATCCAATGTCGACGCGAATGTGAAATTTGCACTCGATAACCAGAAATTATGCGTTGAGCATCAGTTGGTACGCTCCATGCCTCCGTGCTATGGCTGATCGCAGTTACGAGCTGATGGACAAGGAGAATTTGCCATGCCTCATGACATGCGCTCATGGATCGATCAACTGGAGAAGGCGGGGTTACTTTCCCGGATCACCAAACCTGTGGATCCGCGCACGCAGATGGGCGCGCTTCTCTGGCAGGCGCGCGATCGAGCGCTGTTGTTTGAGAATTTACCCGGCTACCCGGGCTGGCGCTGTTTGGGACAGGCGCCGGGCGATGTCTCGCTAGCGCCCGCGGCATTTGGCACAGGGCGCGACGAAATGATTCCTGAATTCGTGCGCCGCACGGAGAAACTAGGCACGACTCATTTGGTCGAAACCGGACCGGTGCAACAGAAAGTTATGATCGGCGACGATGTCGACATTACCAAGATGCCAATTCATCAGGCGGGCATCCGTGACGGCGGGCCCTTCATCGGGTCGGGCTTAATGATTACAAAAAATCCCGACACCGGCCAGCGCAATCTGAGCTTTCATCGCTTACAGATGAAGGAACCGAAAAAAACCGGCATTCTTCTCTATCCGCGTCACGCCTGGAGCAATTATCAAATGTATGAGGCGCAGGATAAGCCTATGCCGGTGGCAATCATGATCGGCCACCACCCCATGTATTATTTCGCGGCCGCAACAACGACACAATACGGCGTCGACGAATTAGAAATCGCGTCGGCTCTGCTCCGAGAGGAGGTCGAGTTGGTGAAGTGCCGCACCGTCGACCTGGAAGTGCCGGCCCATGCCGAGATCGTGTTGGAAGGCGAGATTCCACCGAAAGTGCGCGAGCCGGAAGGACCGTTCAGTGAATTTCAAGACTACTATTTGACCGGTTCCGGGATGAATCCGATCGTTAATATCAAAGCGATCACGATGCGGCGCGACGCAATCTTCAAGAATGTTCAGAACGGCACCGAGGTCGAAGGCTGCGTCTATCACAAGGTGCCGATGTCGGCGCAGATCTTGCGCCGCGCGCGAACC
>DASXSW010000417.1:0-11232 GCA_036505755.1 Binatia bacterium
ATTGGCGAAGCTTTAGCGTGGGGTGACTTGGTGCTTCTCTCAGGCGGCAGCTCGATGGGTGCAAAAGATATCGCCCTGGAGACTATCTTGTCATTTCCCGATTCGGAATTCGTTTTCCACGGTATTTCCATCGCGCCGGGCAAGCCGACGATTTTTGCAAAGGCTTGCGGCAAGCCGATTCTTGGCCTGCCCGGATATCCGGTTTCGGCGCTGGTGATTTTCGATCTTTTCGCTGCGCCGATGATTCGTCGCTTGGGCGGTGAGAGCTCGGAAACCGTGAATCGCTTGGCAAAGACGGTCAAGGCAACATTGAAGACCAACATCGCCTCGCAGATCGGCCGTGAAGACTATGTCCGAGTGACATTGGAACGCGAATCGAATCGCTACGTTGCGACGCCATTGCCGAGCAAATCCGGCGCGATTTTCACTCTGGTCAAGGCCGACGGCATGGTACGCATTGATATGAATCAGGATGGCTTGGAGCAGGACGAAGAAGTTGAGGTTATTCTTTTCTAGTCAACATGAGACATCTACGAGTCCATATCATTTCTGTCGCCGCGATTGTTTTCTTTTTCACAAACGATGGGATCTTGGCGGCGGACAAGCTGCGGCTCGCTTACGTCAGTCCAAGCGTAACGCTATCGTTGCCTTGGGTGGCCAAAGAAACCGGCATCCTCGCCAAGCATGATTTGGCCGCCGAGGTCGTGCTCATTACCGGCAGTCCGAGATTGGTCCAGTCGCTCATCGCGGGAGACGTCGATGTCGTTTTTGCCGGTGTCACCGCATTGATCCGCGCGCGCTCGCGTGGGGCCGAAGTCGCTATCCTCGGCGCGTCGGCCAATCTTTCCAGCCAAAAACTTATGGTCAGCCGGAACTCGAAGATTCGCCGTCTGGAAGACGTGAAGGGCGCAATCATCGGCGTTTCTCAATACGGTTCCGAAGCCGACACCTTCGCGCGCAATGCGTTGGCAAAGGCCGGCTTGAAGCCCGAAAAGGATGTCACGATTCTGCAGCTGGGAGGCCATCCGCAAGTGGCCGCTGCGATGGCGGCGGGAAAACTGGAAGCGGGGGTCTTGGGCGGTCTAGCGGCCCTCACCGCAGAAAAATCCGGGGGGCGCCTCATCACCAGTGCCGTTGAACTGAAGATTCTTTCTCCTTCCGGCACTTTCGCGACGACGCGCGGTTTGATTCAGCGCAAACGCAGTGTTGTCGAGCGGCTCATGCGCTCGTTCGTCGAAGCGATTCATTTTCTCAAGACCAACCGGAGCGGCGCGATTGCGGCGATGCAAAAGTACATGGGCGGCTTGAGTGCGGAAGAGGCGACGTATCTTTACCAGGAACAGGTCGATCTCTTGGAAGCCTTGCCCGCGCCCAACGATAAAGCGATCCAGGCGGTGCTCGAACGAGAGAGCGATCCGAAGGTGAAGAATTCCGCGCCCGCCGATTTCGTCGACGCGAGTTTTTTTAAAGAGATCGAAAAGAGCGGTATGATCGAACAGCTGTATCGCAAATAGTGAAGGAGCATACACCCTTTGACTGGGCTCGGGACGAACGGCTATATGTTGGAACGGAAATGAGCGCCAACACTCGTGGCGATCGATGAACCGGTAGCGTAGCGTCTGCATGATAAAGATAAGTGTGAGTCATTATCAACTGTCCGACATGAAAGGAGATAACCATGGCACGCATTCGACACATCGCATTACTCACGAAGGACACCGAAAAACTAGCACAGTTTTACAGAGCCTCCTTCGGTCTTAACGAGGTCGCCCGCAGCGGCGAAGGCAGCGAACATGGGCGAGCGATTTATTTATCCGACGGCCACATCAATCTCGCGATTCTGCCGGCGCGCAATCGTCGCGAAGGGATCTACCATTTCGGTATGGAAGTGGAAGATGTGAAGGGAGCCACGCAGACCGCGCTGGCGGCCGGGGCTACCGGCGGAACCGCCGAGCTTCCCAGAGACGGACGTTTTGCCGAAACGTTTGTCTTGGATCCGGTGGGCACCCGAGTTGACTTGTCCCTGGGTTGGAAAGTGTGACCGAATATCCGACCATGCGCTGAGTCCAATCAGGCCAGAGTGTGAGTCGAACGAAGGTATTCTGGTCGACATATTCTTTGGCGGTGGCGCTTCTGACGATCGGGACTCTTTGATCACAGGCGGGTTACTCGTCGGGCTCGGCGTCTATTTTCTCTTCGTATGCTGCTTCGCTATGCTTTGGCGGTCACCATGCCCGCGGTGGTGGTTTGGCTGCTTTTAGCAGCAGCGCCTGGCTACCTTCACGCGCAGGATGCTCCCTATAGAGGAAAGACGGTTCGCGTCATCGTCGGTTTTCCCAGCGGCGGCGGCTCGGATGCCGAAGGCCGAGTGCTCGCGCGGCACCTCGGGAAGTATATCCCCGGTAACCCGACCTTGATCGTGCAGAATATGCCGGGTGCCGGCGGCCTGACCGCGTCCAATTGGTTCGAAGAGCTCGCCAAGCCGGACGGATTGACGCTTTATTACTGCGTCGGCAGCACAGCGGTGACGCAGCAGGTTTTCGGTATGGAAGGCGTCAAGTACAATCTTCGCGGCTGGGAAATGTTAGGCAGCGTTGACCGGGCGGCTTCGGTGGTGCTGCTCGGCCCGATAAACTGGAGCGACTGACGAGTAAAGACAAGCCGCCTCTCGGCATCGGCGCGCGCACTGGCGACGATGCCTGGAGCACGATGTTTCTTTGGGGCGCCGAGTATCTCGGCTGGAATGTGCGCTGGATTCTAGGCTACCAGGGCGGCGGTGAGCTTCGGCTCGCTTTCGAGCGCGGCGAGACCGATCTCTACGCCACTGCCAACCTGGTAGCACTGCGAGAGCTCATCGGCAGCGGATTCCGTCCACTCACGCAACAAGGTAAGCTCACCCCTGCCGGTTCGTTTCAAAGAAGACCCGAATTCAAAGATGTTCCCACCTTCGATGAGCTCCTCGGCAAACGCCGTCCCGCCGGCGATGCATGGGCGGCGTACGTCACTTGGGCGGGGTCGGACGCCGTCGGGCGGCCTCTCTTCGCGCCTCGCAGCACGCCCCGTCCGCTGGTGCAAAGCTTGCGCGATGCGTTTGGAAAACTGGAAGGCGACAAGGACTTTGTGGCCGAACTAAGAAAAGTCGGCGGCGACGATGCCGATCTGCTCTTGGCGAAAGATGCGGAGCCGGTCTTGCGGCAAGTGCTTACGGTTTCGCCGGGAGTCCAAGAGTTCGTCAAAGCGATAACCAAGAAGCATCTTCAACGATGACAAAGATCATTCATGGCTAGAAACTATCGCTACATTTCCGCAGACAGTCACTTCGAATCGCCGCCCGAGCAGTGGACCCATCGAGTTGCGCGGCAATATCGCGACCGCGCGCCGCGGCGGATCAAGCTCGCCAACGGGCGCGATGCTTTGCTGCTGGAGGGCCGCCAACTGATCTATGGCGGCACCAGCCTCTACGGCGGACGCGCGCCGGAAATTTTCGATCCAACTATTTTGGATTATGACAATACGCCGGGCTGCGGCTCCGCCGAACAGAGACTACGCGAGCAGGACCAGGACGGCATCGACGCCGAGGTTTTGTTTGCCTTGGATGTGCGCAACGCCGCGATCCGCGATAAGGCGGCACTCATCGCGGTCGTTCAAGGCTTCAACGACTATTGGGCGGAGGAGTATTGCGCCGTGGATCGAGACCGCCTGATCGGCATCGCGGTGCTGCCCAATGTCGGCGCTGAGGAAGACGTCGCGGAGATGGAACGTTGCAAGCGCATGGGATTGAAAGGAGTCTGGCTCAGTACCTTTCCGAGCGGCCAGAGTTACCCGACGCCCGAGGACGATCGCTTCTGGGCCGCCGCCATCGATCTGGAAATGCCGGTGATCGTCCACACCTCGTTTCCGACCAAAGTCGGATCGCGCGAGACGCGATTATTCAAATACCCACGCGAGCCGCAGGGCGAAGCGCGTCCGCCGACAGATTTCGTGCAACGCTTCGCCCGCCAGGGACCGCACCACTCGGGATCGGTCGAAGCCAGTCAATTAATCGTGTCCGGCGTGTTCGACCGTTTTCCGAAACTGCAAATCTACTGGGCCGAGAACAATGTTGGCTGGTTGCCTTATTTTTACGAGCAGATCGATCATGAATACATGATCAATCGTTTCTGGGCCGAGCGGCAGCTCGGGCTGCCGAGGCTAAAGCGCTTGCCCAGCGAATATTTGAAGGAACACGCCCATTGGGGATTCTTTGAAGACCGGATCGGCGTGAAGCTCCGCCACGAAGTTGGCGTGAACCGGATGATGTGGTCGACGGATTTTCCACATGTGGTGACCCGGTGGCCCAATTCGCTAAAAACTTTGGAGTCACAGATGGCGGGAGTCCCGCAGGAGGAGCGCTGGAAAATGGTTGCCGGCAATGCGATCCAGTTCTTCCGCCTCGATCATCAACCCGATCATAAAGACTCTAATAACTAAGCCGCTTGACCGCTCAGCAACTGAATCGCTTCGTTTATTAACCAGTGAGCCCATGAGGAGCACGCATTGATGATTTCACCTTCCGTACGTTCTGAGCTTTCGCCAACGGGTAAGCTGAGGATTGGGATTAATTATGGAAACCCGGTGCTCGCGACAAGAGACCCGAGGAGCGGCGAGCTCCGTGGCGTTGCCGTTGATCTGGCGCATGAACTCGGGACGCGAAGCGGCCTACCGATCGAGCTGGTCGCTTTCGAATCGGCGGGAAAGATGTTCGATGCGGTGAAAACTGGGGAGTGGGATATTGCGTTTCTCGCGATCGATCCAGGGCGCGCGGCGGAAATCAGTTTCACCGCTCCTTACGTCGAGATCGAAGGGACATATCTGGTGCCTTCCGGCTCGACGCTTTCTACGATCGCGGATGTTGATTGCAAGGGTGTGCGCATCGGTGTGTCGGCCAAGAGCGCGTACGATCTGTTCCTGAGCCGTAGTGTGCAGCACGCCGAACTAATACGCGCGCCGGATCCGAATGCGGCGTTCGAATTGATCCTTGCGGGCAAAGTGGATGTCGTCGCTGGCGTGAGGCAACACCTCGTTGCGAATGCCGTGAAGCTTCCCGGATCGCGTGTGCTCGACGGTCGCTTCATGGCAATACAACAAGCGCTGGGTATTCCAAAGGGCCGCGAAGCAAGTGCAAGTTACCTGCGAGAATTTATCGAGGACGTGAAAGCTTCCGGTTTCGTTGCACGAGCTATCGACAAAGCCGGCATTCGCGGTGTGTCAGTGGCACCGAAGGCGGCAGGTCAATCGTAAGAAAGCCGGCAATTATTTTTCAACTTCGAGACTGTTCACAACACTCTTCACGCCGCTCACTTCCCAGGCAATCTTGATTGCGTGTTCACGCGCGTCCAAAGACTTCACGCTTCCAGTGAGATAAACTGTGCCGGCGTTGGAGAGGACTTTGACGCCTGCTAGATCAACTTTCTTGTCGGCGAGCAGCCGACTGCGGACGGATTTCGACAGCGCTTGGTCTTGAGGCGTTTCGACAGCGGGGGTTTCCACGGTAGTAGATTCGCCTTTCATGGTCTGACAACCAATAACAAAAGGCAGAATCGATAATGCGACAGCGAGCATTAGTGGTGCGGCGATTTTCATCGTTTACTCCTAAACCCAGCGCGCAAATCTAGACTGTTTTCACTCGAACATGACCCGACGAGGTTGCCAATGGTGTGAGCGGTGCGCCTCCAGGTAGTCTTCGCGCGTGAATAACTTTATCAGTACGACTCCGGCGACGAAGCCGCCGACATGTGCCCAGAAGGCCACGCCGCCCACCTCATCGGCACTGGTTAGGAGACCGCTGACAAACTGGATCAGGAACCAGTAGCCGAGCATCACCCATGCGGGCAGGGCGACCGAGGTAATGAAAATAACGATCGGCACGAGCGCATAGACGCGAACGTTGGGAAACAGGACTAAATAGGCGCCCATAACGCCGCTGATGGCTCCCGACGCGCCGACCATCGGAACTACGGAGCTGGGGTTGGTCACGACCTGTCCCATCGCCGCCGCCAGCCCACATAACAGGTAAAAGACGATGAAACGCAGGTGTCCCATCGAATCTTCTATGTTGTTGCCGAAGAGCCATAGGAACCACATGTTACCCAACAAATGCATCCAAGAACCATGTAGGAACATGGAGGTAAACAGATGGAAGACCTGACGGCCCGGATCTGTGAGGCAGGCGAGCCTGTCGCCCATGGGGAACCGAGTGCCGACCGGGAGTGAGAGCGTCAATTCGCCCGGAATAAGACCGAGCTCGCAGACGGACCTGGCCACCGATAAGGTCGAGCCCGCGCCTTGTACGAAAATCCAAACCAACACGTTCAGAATGATGATTGCCGCCGCAAATATGGCCGGGCGCTGGGTCTCATTCTCATCGCGATAAGGAAACATGAGAGTTCCTCGTCATTCGATTACAATAGTTGACCAATCTATTCGCGTTACGCGCGCCTTGCATTTTCTGCGCCTGCGGGGCATACGAGTCATCAGCGTAACCATGTCGAGCTAAACGGGTCAATAGCGAAACAAAAAACATTTTGGCTGTGACTCGGCATTGGCAGACAAAAAGCATGGGGAGAAGCGACGAAGATCCGCCGACTCGAAATTTGCTGTGCGCTCGCGCTGATAATTTGTCACTCATCGAGCGTGCTTGGCCAGGAGAAAAGGCTCGAGAAGATTCGCGTCGGCGGCGGCTCGGCCTCGGCTGCGCAAATGTCAATTTGGCTGGCCAAAGAAGGAAACTATTATGAGAAGCATGGGTTGAATGTCGAGGTGATCAGTATTCCCGGCAGTTCGCTTGCCATCCAGGCGATGCTCTCGGGAGAGCTACCGATCATTCAGGCCGGAGGCGCGGGACCGATCCAAGCCGCGCTCTCGGGCACGGATACCGTGATCATCGCCACCATCGCGAAGAAGTTTAACTGGTGGATATTTGCCCTGCCTAACATCAACCGAATAGAGGATTTAAAAGGCAAGATTTTCGGCACGACGCGCTTCGGCACGCAGTCGGACCTTGCTTCACGCATCGCGCTGCGCCGCGCCGGCATCGATCCGGAGCGCGATATCACGATGGTCCAGACAGGTGGGCCGGCGGAAACTATCAGTGCAATGGTCGCCGGGAAGATCCACGCCGCGGCGGTTACTCCGCCCGCGACGATGCAGGCGAGGAAGGCCAAATTGAAGGATCTGGTGGACCTCTCAAAGCTCGATATCGAGTATCACGTTAATGGCGTGGTGACGACCCGCAGATATCTCAAGTCGAACGAAGATACAGCACGGCGCTTTCTCCAGGCCTACATCGAGGGCGCGGTGCGCGGCATGAAGGACAAACCGTTTGCCATGAAGACCATGGGAAAGTACTTCCGCACGGATGATCGTGAGCTGCTCGAAGAGACCTACGAGATGATTATTAAGACCGGTTTCAGCGTTCCACCGTATCCGGCGGGCATTGCAAGTTTGTTGCAGGATTTGGAGAAGACATCGCCAAAGGCCAAGGGAGCGAAACCGGAAGACTTCGCCGACAGCCGGCTGGTGAAAGAATTGGACCAGAGCGGTTTTATCAAGTCATTGCTGGCGGGGCGGTGAAGCCTAGCAGCGTCGGTTCAACGTTCCGGGTTCAAAGTTCAAGGTGATCAGTGGAACCTACGTTGAACATTGAACGTTGAACTTTACGAAAGGTTCCATGCGAATCGCTGTCGATATAGGTGGAACGTTTACCGACCTCGTCGCCGTCGACGACCAGGGAAGAATCTATCGCAGTAAATCGCTGACAACGCCGGACGATCTCGCGCGCGGTATCGACGATTGTCTGAAGGGCGCGAACATCGATGTCGCCGGAGCGAGTTTCTTCGTGCATGGCTCGACCATTACAATCAATGCCGTGCTCGAGCGCAAAGGCGCGCGCACGGGACTCATCACCACCAAAGGTTTTCGTGACGTGTACGAGATCGGCCGCGGTAACCGGCCGGAAGGCTACAATCTTTTTTTTAAGCGCCCTGTTCCTTTAGTGCCTCGCGATCTGCGCCTGGAAGTGGACGAACGGCTCTATGCCAGCGGCGAGGTGCTGACGCCGCTCGATGAAAACTCGGCGATGACGACGATTGGCGCGCTCAAAGCGGCGGGAGTAGAGAGCGTCGCGGTGTGCTTGCTGCACGCGTACGCCAACGCCAAGCACGAGCGGCGTTTGGGCGAACTCTTGCACAAGCATTTTGCCGAAGCCTACGCGTCACTCTCTCACGAGATTCTCCGAGAATTCAGAGAATATGAACGGACCTCTACGACTGTGCTCAACGCCTACGTCGGGCCAATCGTCCGCGGCTATTTGCTATCGTTAGAGAAGATGCTCGCCGACTCGGGTTTTCGTGGGACCTTTCGCGTCATGCAATCGAACGGTGGCGTCATGTCGGCGGAGACCGCAAAAAAAATGCCGGTGTCGATGATGGAGTCGGGTCCGGTGGCAGGCGTCATTGCGGCGTCACGCCTTGGCGAGTCGCTCGATTGCCGGCATATTATCTCTTTCGACATGGGTGGCACCACGGCCAAATCGAGTTTAATCAAGGACTTTCATCCTGAAGTCACAAGCAGCTACTACGTCGGGGGATATGTTTCCGGCCATCCGATGATGTTGCCCGTTGTCGATATCGTCGAAGTGGGCAACGGCGGCGGTAGCATCGCCTGGATTGATGCCGCGGGCGGTTTAAAAGTCGGGCCGCAAAGCGCCGGCGCCGCGCCGGGTCCTGCGTGTTACGGCAAGGGCGGCACGGAGCCGACGGTGACCGATGCCAATCTGATCGTCGGACGCATCGATCCGGAATATTTTCTCGGCAGCGGCATTCGCTTGCAGCGCGACAAGGCGGAGCATGCGGTCAACGACGACATTGCCAAGCCGCTCGGTCTGTCTCTCGAAGAAGCCGCTCTCGGAATTCTGACGATCGCCAATTTCAACATGTCGCTGTCGGTGCGCGCGGTATCGGTCGAGAAAGGTTACGACCCGCGCGATTGCGTTCTGGTGCCGAGCGGTGGCGGCGGCGCGCTCCACGCGATCGCGATCGCCAGGGAATTGTCCGTGCCACGCGTGATCATTCCGCCTATGCCGGCCCATTTTTCCGCGCTCGGTATGCTGGTGGCGGATCTCAAGCATGACTATGTGCAAACCTTCGTGCGCGAACTGGTTGACACGACCGGCGCGGCGATTGCCGATGCTTTTGCCGCGTTAGAAAAATCGGCAACGGATACGCTTGCCGAGGAAGGAGCGAAGACGGAACAGATTAGCCTGCGACGATTCCTGGACATGCGTTACCGCGGACAGGAATACACTCTTCCGGTGCCGATTACGGAAGATCTCCGCACGCTCACCGATTTCAGCGCAATTCGCTCGCGTTTCGATCGGCTTCATCAAGAGCACTACGGCCACTCGGCGCCAAAGGAGCCAGTGATGATGGTCAACCTGCGTCTCTCGGCGCTGGGCAGATTCGACAACGACTTGCCTTTGGCGCCCGCATGGCGCGATGAAGATCGCGGTTCACGCGGCCGGCGACCGGTGATTTTCGAGAACAAGCCGGTGGATTGTCCGATTTATTTGCGTAGCGGTTTCAAATCCGGCGATCAGCTGGATGGACCGGCAGTGATCGAGGAAGTCGGCGCGACAATTTTGGTTTATCCGGGCGACAAGCTGCAGGTGAACGAGTTCGGTCATCTGGTGATCGATGTAAGGAATCCCTAATCGATCCGTTTCAATAGAAGTTTAATTGCATAGCGAGTTTGAAAATTTTATTTCCTCGCCCGCTTCAGCCGAAGGCTGATCCGCCTTAGGCGGCTGCGGAGGGCGAGGGGTGAGGGCAAGATTCGGGAAAGACCCCTCATCCTTGGCTTCTTCCAGTGGGAGAAGGAAAAACGTGTGCGGGCAGTAAGACAGTTTGCTTTTTAGTGATTCCACAAGATCATGCCCGACGAGACTCTCACCGAGAAATTAGCCCGTAGTCATAACGCGCTCCGGTTCGAGCAAATTCCCTCAGATGTCGTTGACGCCGCCAAGCTGCACATTCTCGATTCGCTAGGCTGTCTGCTCGCGGGCTCGCGGCTTGAACCCGGTCGGCTCGCTTATGATTTTGCTGACGCGACCAGCGGGACTGCTACCCATTCAACTACAACGCTGCTTGGAACCAACCGCCGAGTGTCATATGTCGACGCTGTTCAGGCGATGTCTGTCGCCGCGCACTGTGGCGAGATGGACGACATTCACACGGGCGCGGGAACCTGCATCGGTGCCATGATCATTCCGGCATTGGTTGCTCTAGCCGCACAGCACGCTGGAAGTGGCCGCAGGTTCATCGAAGCGGCAATCGTCGGTTATGAAACCATCGCGACGATTGGGCTCAGCATCGACGCGCCCAAGCTTTTTGCGCGTGGCTGGTGGCCGAGCACGATTTGCGGCACCGTCGGTGTCACTGCCGCCGGTGCCAAGTTTGTGAGCTGGTCGGCGGAGCAGACCGCCAATGCACTGGGCATCGCGTTACTCCATTCCGGCGGGATGATCACCGGCGGCAATGAAGGCGCGACCGCCCGCCATCTCGCCTTCGGCCACGCGGCGCAGAACGGAGTGCTCTCGCTGTTGGCCGCTGAGCGGGGATTCACCGGACCGAAGCTCGCCTTGGAAGATCCACGGGGCTTTTGTCTGACGCTTTGTCGCGAACCGCGATGGGAATTTTTACACGACACTCATCGATTTCATTTGCCTGACGTTGCTTTCAAGCCGTACCCGTGCGCGCGCCAGCTCCACGCCGGCGTGGAAGCACTAATCACATTACTTCGCCAACATGCGATCTCGCCGGAAACGATCGAAGCGATCGAGCTGTTCGTCCCGACGGCAAACGCTGGCATGGTGAACCGGCCAACGATTACTGCGAGTCATGCTGTCACAGTGGGTAGCGGGCAGTACGTCATGGCGGTGACGGCGCTTAGAGGAAAGATCGATCTGGCGTCGTTTGAAAATGAGTTTCTCCACAGTGTGGAAGTGCGCCAACTAGTGAACAAAGTTAAAGTCACTGCAAGTACTGATCTCGATCGCCATTATCCGAAGTATTGGTCGGGACGGGTCACGGTCAGACTCGCGGGCGGCCAGTCAGTGACTCACGAAGTGACCATCCCGAAAGGCGAAAGCGGGAACCCGATGACAGATGGTGAAGTGGAGAAAAAATTTCTGTCCCT
>DASXSW010000418.1:0-5022 GCA_036505755.1 Binatia bacterium
TTTGGTCCGCCCGAAGTCATCTCCGTTGAAGACGTGTCCAAGCCTGAGCCGGCCGACGGCGAAGTCGTCGTGCAGGTCAAAGCCGCCGGTGTTGGACCATGGGACGCCTTGATCCGCAGCGGTAAGAGCGCCCTGCCGCAATCGCTTCCATTAACTTTAGGATCGGACTTATCGGGTGTGATTCATTCGATCGGCCCCGGCGTGGAAGGACTTAAAATCGGCGACGAAGTCTTTGGTGTGACCAACGAGCGTTTCACCGGGGCCTGCGCAGAATACGCCGTCGCCAAAGCAATGATGACCGCTCACAAGCCGAAAACGCTCAATCACACGCATGCGGCGTCCGTTCCGGTCGTGGCGGTGACCGCGTGGCAGATGGTGTTCGAATTGGCGCGGCTCTCGTCGGGACAGTCCGTGCTCATCCATGGGGGCGCCGGCAATGTCGGCGGGTATTTGGTGCAACTGGCGAAGCGAGCGGGGGCCGTGGTGATCACCACCGCATCCGCTACGGATACTTCGTATGCGCGCAGCCTCGGCGCCTATGGGGTCATCGATTATCGGGCGAAGCGATTCGAAGAGCAGGTAAAGGAGATTGATGCCGTGCTGGATACAGTCGGCGGAGACACACTCGACCGCTCTTATGGAGTTCTTAAGCCCGGCGGTATTATCGTATCTTCGGCGGCCCAGCCCTCCAAGGAAAAAGCAGAGCAGTACGGCGTTCGGGCGCTGTTTTTCCTCGTCCAGGTAACGACGGAGCGATTGAAAAGGGTCGTTGAGCTGATCGACGCCGAGAGCTAAAGACCGAAGTCGGCGAAGTGCTGTGGCTCGATGAGGCTCGTCAAGGACATCAAATGCTCGGAGGCGCACCGCACCGGCGCGGCAAAATTGTCATAAAGGTCGCCGACTAATCGGGGTCCGACCCGGCGATAGAGGCAAACTACGCAACTCACGCAAGTCTGACAGCAACGCCATCCAAATTCCTTTCAGAAATTTCAGCGACGATCTGTCAGTTTAAGAATCAAGTGCCCTGTCCCTCCAACGGTGTCTTTCCAACTGCGCCTCCAGTCGTGCCTCACAACGGGGCGCCGTGTTTTTTTCACGCTAGTAGAGCGCGTCATATTTCCGGAGGGGCTAAATAGCTAAGACAACTTCTCGATAACTTCTGGCTGGATTGGAACGTATGTGCGGTGGCCCAGCGGGCACTCGTACACTTCTGTTGCGGTTTCGATCTCCCGCTCGATCACAGTGAGCACGAGGCCGCATGCTTTACCGTCAATAAGTGCTGGGCACTTTCTTTTGTCAATCTCGCCGATCATGACATTTTTACGGTGACCTCGCGGACATTCATAAATTTCTGTTTCGGCGTCAATATCTCGCTCGACCAGAATTAGTGTGAGACCGCATTCTTTACCATCGACGAGCACGGGACACTTTCTGTTTTCCATATTGCCCCCTCGGTATGCAGGCTGGTTTTCTCTATTTCAGAGTGGCGCGCTGCGTATGTGGAGTCAAGTAAGTTGAGAATCGGTTCGAGAAGCGAGGGGGCTAGCGCAGCCCGACTCGCATGTCCGTTTTCTGAGTCTAAGGCAGCGGGAGAGATCAAGAACTTTTCTTCGCGCCATGATTAATGCGCTTAGATTCGCATGAAGATTGGGAAACGGAAGTGAAAGGACTTGCCGCGGGAGTCGGTTTGATCTATGAGTTAGGCAATTGAATATAAGGAACACGAATTTGAAACTGATTGCGGGAGGAGAGAGCCATGAAAGATGGATTTAAAGTGATTGACGCCGACCGGCATATTTTGGAGCCGTCTGATTTGTATCAGAACTATCTCCCCGAAAAGTTCAAGAACCGGGTTCGTCTTGCCGGACCGAACCAGACGGTGCGTGAAGTCGACGGCAAACCGGTGTCGGACTCGGCGCAGCGGCCGGGGCGAGTGATGGAAGACTATGGTTATATTTTTTCTTCATCGAAACGCTGGCGTGAGTGTTTCGCCGACGCGTATGCGAATAAGTTCGACCCGGCATCCAATATTCGCGACATGGAGCGCGAAGGTATCGATGTTTCCGTGCTCTTTCCGACCATCGGGCTTTACATCATGTGGCGGGACGATATAGATCCGGAGCTGAGCGCGGCGATCTGTCGCGCGTATAACACCTGGCTGGCTGATTACTGCGACTACGATCGCAAACGGCTCTACGGCGTGATGTTGATTCCGTTGCAGGATCCGGTGCAAGCGGTTGAAGAATTAAAATACGCACGCGAGAAACTCGGTTTGGTTGGGATCTTTTGGCGCCCCAATAAGTTCTGTGGCCGCACGTTCACGAGCCATGATTATTACCCGATTTATGACGTCGCATCGGAATTGGGAGTGACGGTTTGCGTTCACGAAGGCGCGCGGACGGTCCTGGCGCAAGCGGGCTCCGACCGCTACAGCGAATTCGGCCGCCATGTCGCTTGCCATCCGCTGGAGCAGATGCTCGCATGCCTCAACTTCTGCGCCGATGGCGTGCTCGAAAAATTTCCCAAACTCAAAGTCGCCCATCTCGAGTCCGGCTGTGGCTGGGCGCCGTTCTGGCTCGAGCGCATGGACGAGCACTGGGAACATGAGTCCCACGGTTCGGCGAAAATCACCAAGGAGAAGCCGAGCACGTATTTCAAACGCAATTGCTGGATCAGCTGCGAAGCGGGCGAAGAACTGGCGCCGGCGTTCATCGAACATGTCGGCGACGAGTATTTGATGATTGCCACCGATTACCCACACAGCGACGCCATCGACAAGTTCCCGGACAAGACCGTCGGCGCGATCAGCAGCAATGATAAAATCTCCCGGGGATCGCGCACAAAGATTCTCTGGGATAATCCGACCCGAGCGTTTGGTCTAGGGGCGTAACGCAAGCAAAGGGCGGAGCGCAAGAGCATAGAGCACAAAGGCGTCAGTCGTGACTTAGGCCTTTGCGTTTTAGAGTCCAGGTGAAATTTCGCCGGCTTTTGCCAGAAATGCTGCTCTCGTCACCACCGTTATTATCGCAGCGTCGACTGGAGCAAGGGAAATTTGTGACTCAGGGGCAACCGGAATAAGGGGCGCTGAGCCACGGGGAGAGAAATTCGTCCCGGAGGGGTTTCGCTTTTATTGAAAATGCTCTCTAAGAATGGAGCGGAATGAAATAAGGCACTGAAAAAGTGAAGGTTGAACCTTCGCCAGGATGGCTTTCGACGCGAATATCGCCGTTCATCAACTCAAGATATTTCTTGACAATATTTAGACCGAGGCCGACACCATTAAAATCTCCGGTATGCGCTTCCTTTATTTGCTCAAAGGCGCTGAAGATTCTATCCATATCGTGCGCTTCAATCCCGATCCCCGTATCGGCGACGGTAAATTCAACACGGTCGAGCTCCCGGATATTCCTAACTCGCAGCTCGATCCGGCCCCGTGGAGTAAACTTGAAGGCATTGCCGATAAGATTTTGCAAAATTTCCTTGAGCTTGGTCACATCCGTGACAATGGTGGGAAGGTCCCGGTCGATATCCCAGTGAACCTGCAAACGATTCTGCCGGTTAAGTTGTTCGATCTGGCTTTGAGCGTGAGCGACTACTTCATCGAGGTCGACGGTCGCCAGTTCCATTGACATCTTTTTTGCGTCCAACCGCGACAAAGCCAAAACATCGTTGACCAGTTTGAGGAGAAACTGAGAATGATGCTGAATCTGCGTCATGGATTTTTTTTGTTCGGGATTAATATCCCCGAAGAAACCGTCACCGGTCAGCTCCGCGTTACCCATGATCACGTTGAGCGGGGTTCGAAGTTCATGAGACATTGCTGCAATGAACTCAGTCTTGGCTCGGTTCGCCGCTTCTAGCTCCTGGTTTATCTGCGCCAGTTCGGCAGTTTTCTGGTTCACTTGCTCGAAAAGCCGCGCATTTTCTGCGGCGACGCCGATTTCCTGGGCAATGGACTCGATGAGTTGTAATTCATCGGGAACGAAGTGACGTCTTGCTTTGGTGGCAAGGTGTAATACGCCAATGACTCTGTCCTTGGCCTTGATCGGGAATCCGGCGGCGCTAGCAAATCCCAAGGAGACTATCCTATTTCGAGGACTGAGTTGCTTGTATCCTTCGTCATTTTGTAAGTCCTCAAATACCAATCGCCCCCCCGTCTCGAAAATCTTGCCACTGACCCCGGCTGTTAGATTTTGTCGCTCCATCGAGCGAACCACTTCTTCGCCAAAGCCCTTGTACGCCTTAAGACGCAGTTCCTCTTCAGACGGATTTAGGATGTATATCCAAGACGCGTCGAAATTGAGCGTTTCGATCATTTTTTCGATGGCCTCTTGCAGGACCATTTCAAGATTCAACGACTGACTAACCGCCGCGCCAATTGTATTGAGCACGGAGAGCTGCTGAGATCTCTTCTCCGATTGCCGGAACAAACTCGCCTTTTCAACGGCCACGGCAAGATGTTCGGACATCGACGTGAGCAACCGCATTTCGTCGCTCGTCAGTTTTCGGGGAGATCGTGCGTTAAGAAGTATGGCGCCAAAGACGCGAGATTGGGTTTTTATCGGAAAGACCGCAAAAAAGCTCTGCTTGGCGCTGTACTTCGCTTTAGTCGCGCTCAGTACGGCATAGCGTGGGTCGGTGCGGGTGTCTTCGAATATCATTGGCTCCCCGGACTCGGCAACCCGGCCGACGATGCCTTCCCCGCGTTTGAATGTGCGTGTCACGGTTGAATGTTTCAGATCCCCTTCAAAAGACGCCCGCAACTCCAATTCTTTCATCTCGTCGTTAAAGAGGTAAACCCGCGTGCTCTCAAAACGGAATATCTCCGCGATCTTTGCAATGACCGCGTCCAAGATGTTTGTCAGAGACAAGGATTGATTTACCGTTGTCGTGACGCTATAGAGTGCGGATATTTCCTTGGTCCTCTGATCCACCTTTTGTTCCAAAGTCGCATAGGAGTTTTGGAGAGCATCCGTCATTTTGTTAAATTCAGCCGCTAACTCCTCGATTTCGTCGCCGGTT
>DASXSW010000419.1:0-9363 GCA_036505755.1 Binatia bacterium
ACCTCGGCGCAGACACCAAAACGGGGCGGCACGCTGACGATCGGTTTCAAAGAAGAGCCGGATCGCCTCGATGCGCGTTATCCCGGCCGGCGATTTCTCTTGTTCCCGGAAGTTTACGAGAGTCTGGCCGTGTTCGGTAAAAACATGAGCGACATTCGTCCTGCGTTGGCGGAAAAATGGGAACAGCCCAATCCGACCACTTATATTTTTTATCTGCGCAAGGGAGTGAAATTCCACAATGGTCGGGAGTTGACCGCTGATGATGTAAAAACCAACATCGAATGGCGCAGCACGGAAGCACCCAAAGATTGGCCGCGCATGCGCAATCTCGAGGCGATAAGCAAAATCAAAAACGTCGAAACCCTCGATCGTTATAAAATAAAAATCACCATCGACGAGCCTGGGCCGATGATGGTCACAGCGTTTACCGGCGGTGACACGGGGTTACCGGGCATCATTCCACCTGAGGCGGCGGGCAAGTTCATGCTCGGCAAAAGTGGCATGATTCCAATTGGCACGGGGCCTTTCAAGTTCAAAGAATGGGTATCGGGCAGCCACATTACTCTCGAGCGCTTCGATGATTATTGGGGGCCGAAGGCGCTGGTGGACCGCATCGTGTTCAAGTTTATCTTCGACGACGATGCGCGGCTGATCGCTTTGCAGCGCGGTGACATCGATCTCGCCGAGCAGATCACTGGCGCGGGATTGCCGATCGTGCGGAAGGACCAAAATCTGCAATTGTTCTCCGCGCTCCGTACTTTTCGCGATATCAAATTGTATTACAACAACAAGAATTGGCCGATGAGCGATCGGCGATTTCGCGAGGCATTGACCAAGGTCGTCAACTTCGACAAAAACGTCGAAGTGTTGCGTGGCGAAGCGGTGCGAGCCAAGAGCTTCATGGCGGGTTCGCTGTGGGCCAACGATCCGTCGATCGGAAAACTGTTTCCGGAATACGACGTGGCGAAGGGCAAACAGTTGATTAAAGAAGTCGAGAAATCAGCGGGCAAATCGATACCTGAATTGGTTTACGTCAGCCCCAATCGCGATGTTTACGTCAAGATCGCCAATCTCCACTACGCGGCTTACACGGCGGCAGGCTTGAAGATCAATCTCAAAATGGTCGATCCCAATCAGTGGCTGCGCGACCGCGACTCGGGCAACTACGATATTACCCTTGCCGGCGGCGGCGGACCCGGAATGGACCCGCTGTACCAAGCGCGCATGTTCGGATCGACCAAAGACGTCGGCCTCATCGAGCGGGACGGCTTTAATATTCCGCGTTACGTCAACAAAGAGTACGACTCGCTCATCCGTAAGGCGCAATCCACCGAAGACCGCAAAGTGCGCGCGAAGTTGTATCAGGCCGCCGACAAGATTCTTATGACCGACCTGCCGGCCGCGCCCTACTATCACGAAGTCTACTTCCACGGCGCCAATAAGAAAGTAAAAGGCATCATCATGATGGAGAGCGGCGATCCCCATCTACACACGCCGGCAGGACAAGTCTGGTTGGACAAATAACTGCTTAAATGCTCGCGTATCTGATCCATAGGCTGGCGCAGCTGATTCCGGTGCTGATCGGTTGTTCGCTACTGGTCTTCTTCGCTCTACAATTCCTTCCCGGCGACGCCGCCCAGGCGTTTTTGGGCGAGCGGGAGTTCAATCAGGAAGATTATCAAGCGATGCGCGAGTATCTGGGCCTCGATGAACCGCTCTACGTCCAGTACTACAAGTATCTCAAAAATGTTCTCCAAGGCGATTTCGGCCGCTCGGTGCGCACCCATGAGCAGGTATTATCCGCGATCCTCGAGCGGATTCCCGCAAGCCTTACTTTGGCCGCGGCATCTTTAATCGTCGCGCTGGTCATCGGCGTTCCCACCGGCATCCTGTCGGCAGTGAAGCCGTACTCACGGCTCGACCAGGGCAGCATGATCGGCGCTTTGCTCGGCGTTTCGGTGCCGAATTTCTGGCTGGCGCTGATGTTGATTCTGGTCTTCTCGCTTTATTTGGATTGGCTTCCCGCCTCGGGCCGCGGTTCCCCGCCGGATGTGAAGCATTTAGTTTTGCCGGCCATCGTTCTGGGCGGTGCCTATGCCGCGACGATTTGCCGTTTGACGCGCTCGTGCATGCTCGAAGTATTAGGTAATGACTTCGTGCGCACGGCGCGCGCCAAGGGTTTGCTGGAATTTCTCGTTATTAACAAACACGCCTTGCGCAACGCGCTGATCCCGGTGGTCACGGAAATCGGCATTTCCATCGTCGGGCTCATCGAAGGCAGCACGGTGATCGAAGTCGTCTTCGCCTGGCCGGGCATCGCGCGTATGGCCTTTCAAGCGGCGCAGTATCGTGACTATCCGATGCTGCAGGGCTGCGTTTTGATCGTCGCGTTTCTGTTTGTCTTGGTGAATTTGGTGGTTGACACGCTCTATTACTATTTGGACCCGCGAATCAAATTTGCCGGAGCGGCCAATGAAGGCTGAAGCGACGATCGATATCGCCGTATTCGAACGCGGCAGCGAGAACCTGTGGCGGACCTGCTATCGCAAGTTTCTTCATAATGGGCTTGGCATGTTCGGCGCCGCGATTAGCCTGGCGATCGGCTTGATCGCTCTGGTCGCGCCGCTGATCGCGCCCTACGACCCGATTCAAGTGGAGCCCGACAAGATTTTCGAGCTAAGAAGCTGGAGCCATTGGTTGGGCACGGATGAATTAGGCCGCGATCTCTTGTCGCGCTTGATTTACGGCGCGCGCATATCGTTTTTTGTCGGTCTAGTTGCCGTGATATTCAAAACTGTCATCGGTACCACCATCGGCTTGATCACCGGCTACTTCGAGGGTTTTATCGATCATCTGCTCATGCGCTGCCTGGACGTGCTCTATGCGTTTCCGCGGACGTTACTGGCGCTGTTGATCCTTGCCATTGTCGGACCGAGTATTCCGGCGCTGATTTTCGTCATCGGTTTGGGCGGCATCCCGCAGTTTGCACGGATCGTGCGCGGCGCCGTGCTTTCAGCCAAACAGAACGAGTACGTCGTTGCGGCCCGTTCATTGGGATCGACCAGCGCGCGTATTCTGTGGCGTTATCTGTTACCCAACGTATTGGCGCCGATCTTGATTCTCTCGAGCCTGAGCTTGGCGCGGGCGATTACGGCCGAGGCGAGTTTGAGCTTTCTCGGTCTCGGCGTCGATCCGACGCTGCCGACTTGGGGCGGCATGTTACGCGCCGGCGGACCGTATTTGCGCTTGCATCCACATGTAGCGATCTTTCCGGGACTGCTCATCATGTTGGCAGTGCTGGGATTTAATGCTATGGGAGATGCTATTCGCGACATTCTCGACCCGCGCATGTTGAGCCGGGTCCGTGGAGGCCGAACGACTTAAGAAAATTGCGCGGTCGTTCCCATCATGCCTGATTTACTCCAGGTCAAAGATCTTCAAACTTCCTTTTTCACGCCAGAGGGAGAAGTGCGTGCCATCGACGGTGTCAGCTTCGAAATTGGCGAGGGGAAGACGCTCGGCCTGGTCGGCGAATCGGGCTGCGGCAAGAGCGTGACCTCGCTGTCGATCATGCGCTTGATCCCGTCGCCGCCGGGGAAAATCGTCGGCGGCGAGATTTTTTACCGCGGGCGCGACCTCTTGAGGCTCAACAACGAGGCAATGCGCAGAATCCGCGGCAACGAGATCTCGATGATCTTTCAGGAACCGATGACTTCGCTCAATCCGGTATTCACCGTCGGTAACCAGATCGGCGAAGCGATCAAGCTGCATCAGGGATTGGGCAAAAGGGAAACCCGACAGAAAACCATTGAGATGCTGCGGCTGGTCAAGATCGCTGATCCGGAGTCGCGCGTCGACTCCTACCCGCACCAGTTGAGCGGCGGCATGCGCCAGCGGGTCATGATCGCCATGGCGCTGTCGTGCAATCCGAGCCTATTGATCGCCGACGAGCCGACTACGGCTTTGGATGTGACGATTCAGGCACAGATTCTCGAATTGATGAAAGAGCTGCAGCAGAAAATCGGCGGCATGGCGCTGTTGCTGATCACGCATGATTTGGGTGTGGTCTCCGAGCAGGCGGACAACGTGGCGATTATGTATGCGGGCAAAATCGTCGAGCGCTCGAGCACCCGGGCGATCTTTAACCGGCCGTTTCATCCCTATACTGTGGGTTTACTCAATTCCCTTCCGGGGATCGGAGGGCTAAAGAAAAAACGGCTCGATGCGATTCCGGGCATGGTGCCGAGTCCGCTCCACTTGCCGAGTGGCTGCCGGTTTCGCGATCGTTGCCCAAGAGCTCAGGAAATTTGCGCACAGACCGAGCCGCCACTGGAAGAGAAAGAGCCGGGACATACGGTGGCTTGTTATTTTCCCCATACCGAAACGCGGGAGCAATCGAGGACCGAGGAGAGGACAGGAGGATAGAGGAGAGGATCGCGATCGTCCATCCATCCTCAATCTTCGATCCTCGAACTGTTTCAGACGATATGAGCCTGCTAGAAATCTGCAACCTGAAAAAATACTTCCCGGTCGGCGAGGGATTGTTCTCGCGCAGCAAAGCAATGGTCAAAGCGGTCGATGACGTCAGTCTGGCCGTTCACGAGGGCGAGACGTTGGGCCTGGTCGGCGAGTCGGGCTGCGGCAAATCGACTTTGGGCCGAACGATTCTCCGGCTCATCGAACCGACCAGCGGCGAGGTGATCTTTCAAGGCAAGAATTTATTGTCACTGTCGCAGCGCGGCCTGCGCGATATGCGGCGCGAGATGCAGATCATTTTTCAAGACCCCTATGCGTCGCTCAACCCGCGCATGCGGGTCGGCGACATCGTCGGCGAGGGATTGGAGATTCACAAGCTCGCCAAAGGCAAAGCCAAACGCGAACGGGTCATGGAGCTGCTCCATCAAGTCGGATTGCGCGAAGATCACTACGACCGATATCCGCATGAATTTAGCGGTGGGCAGCGCCAGCGCATCGGTATCGCCCGGGCCTTGGCGGTCAGTCCGAAATTCATCGTCTGCGATGAGCCGGTGTCATCGCTCGACGTGTCCATCCAGGCGCAGATTATCAATCTCTTGCAGGAGCTGCAGGAGAAGATGCACCTTACCTATTTATTCATCTCCCACGATCTTCGCGTGGTCGAACATATTAGCCACCGCGTGGCGATCATGTATCTAGGTAAAATTGTCGAGATCGCCAACAGCGAGACGATTTATCGGGACGCGAAACACCCTTACACGCGCGCGCTGCTCTCTGCCGTGCCGATGCCCGACATCAGCAAAAAGAAGGAACGGGTAGTGCTCCAGGGCGACGTGCCGAGTCCAGTCAATCCGCCGTCGGGATGCACTTTTCATCCGCGCTGTGCCTACCGCGAAGCGATCTGTGACCAAACCGAGCCGCCATTGGATTTTAGCGCCGACGGTCACGGCGTGAGTTGCCATGTATTCGGGCCGATTAAACGAGCCTAGTCTTAGTTGCCGAAGATTTTCGGGTCGGGCTGCGTGCTGACCAATCTCACTTCATCCATCCCGCAGGAAGGGTGACCTTATATTATGAAGATTTTGCATAAGCTGCTGCTGAAAACTGCATGGCTCTGGTCTGCCGGTTGCGTCGTTTGTCTCTTGCTCATTGATCCGCCGGCGCTTTTCGCCGGCGCCGCTAGTGAGATGCCGCTGGCTTCCACCGTCCCGACCGCAGGGCAACGCAGAGCCGCTGCTGTGCGCGTCGCGAAAGCCCGTCTTCCTGTTTATTTCATCGAGAATCGCGGGCAGGTCGACGCGCGGGTTGCTTACTATGTGCACGGCGCCAACAAGATTTTTTATTTTGGCTCCGAAGGCGTGACGATGGCACTGAGTAGAGCTTTACCAAAGCAATCGCCGCAACCGGCCCTAGCGCGGGTCAATGCAAGTGGTGACGCGCTCGGCGAAAGTTCGGTTTCCCGAGTCATTATCAAGTTGGACTTCGTCGGTGCTAATCCGGCGGTCAAGCCGGTCGGGGAAGAGTTATCGACGGCGCGCTTCAGCTATTTCAAAGGTCGCCGAGAGGATTGGGCAACCGGACTCAAGACCTATAATCGGCTCGCCTATCGCGATTTGTGGCCCGGTATCGATCTCGTGTACAGCGGTTCGGTCGATCGGCTTAAATACCTGTTTGTCGTCAAACCTGGTGCCGATCCGACGCAGATAAGACTACGTTATCGTGGAGCTGAATCGGTTTCCGTAGATTTGGAGGGCAGGCTCCTGGTGCAAACGGCTCTGGAAGACTTCCACGACGACAAGCCGATCGCGTACCAAGAACTCAATGGCAGGGCTGTCGACGTAGCCACCAACTATACTCTCAGTTCACAAGCCAATGCCGGTTACCTGTTTGGCTTCAATGTGGGCACTTATGATCCTTCCAAAGCGCTGGTGATCGATCCCGTGATTTTGGTCTACTCGGGGTTTCTCGGAGGTTCGGGGGATGATCGCGGCAACGCCATCGCCGTTGATTCCGACGGCAGCGCCTACATTACCGGCGAGACCAACTCGACTCAGGTAAATTTTCCTACGACCGTGGGGCCCGACGTGAGCCAAAACGGCGGACTGGACGCATTCGTGGCGAAAGTGGATCCGACCGGGAACCACTTATTGTATGCCGGTTTCATCGGCGGATCGGGCGACGATCGCGGCAACGCGATTGCCGTGGACTCTCTCGGCAACGCTTATATCACCGGTGAAACCAATTCCACTCAAACGACCTTTCCGGTGACTGCTGGGCCCGATCTAACCCACAATGGTTTGTCCGATGCTTTCGTCGCTAAAGTTAACGCTTCAGGCACGAGTCTCGTGTACGCCGGCTATATCGGTGGTTTCGGCAATGATCGCGGCACGGGAATCGCCGTTGACGGCTCGAATCGAGCTTACGTCACGGGCGAGACCGATTCGATTGGCGCATCATTTCCCGATGGTAATGGTTTCGGTGCGCTCGGCGGGCTCGCCACCTTCGACAACACTCAGAACGGTGGTCTCGACGCATTCGTCGCGCGCGTGGCGGCGGATGGCGCGTCGCTCGAATACGCGGGATTCATTGGCGGACTTGGCACTGACAGAGGGACTGGTATCGCTGTTGATGGCTCGAATCGAGCCTACGTCACGGGTGAGACCGATTCGACTGACGCGTCATTTCCCAATGGTAACGGTTTCGGCGGACTCGGCGGGCTCGCCACCTTCGACAATACTCAGAACGGTGGTCTGGACGCATTTGTCGCGCGCGTGGCGGCCAACGGCCAAGCTCTGGAATATGCCGGTTACCTCGGTGGTGTCGGTGACGACAGAGGAAACGGCATCGCAGTGGACGGGGCTAATAACGCCTACGTGACCGGTGAAACCAATTCCAGCGAAGCATCATTTCCAGACGGGAACGGGCTTGATGGACTGCCAGGGCCGGCGCAAATCCAGAGGGGTGGTGTCGATGCTTTCGTGGCGAAAATTAATTCCGCGGGCAGCGCGCTGATTTACGCCGGCTTCATCGGCGGATCGTCAGACGATCGCGGCAACGCCATCGCGCTCACGCCGGGCTGTGCGGTGAACTGCGAAGCCTTTATTGCCGGGGAAACCAGTTCGACTCAGGCGAGCTTCCCGGTCTCTGTGGGACCTGACCTGAGCCAGAATGGTGGCGTCGATGCCTTTGTCGCGAAGGTTAACGGCGATGGGAGCCTCGGCTTTGCCGGTTATGTCGGCGGGAGCGGTGACGATCGGGGCAAGGGCATCGCACTGGATGGAATCGGCGCCGTTTACCTTACCGGCGAGACCAACTCCAATCAGGGGAATTTTCCAATCAAAGGCGAGCTCGATAGAATACAAAATCTCGGGTTCGATGTCTTCGTCGCAAAGTTTTGCGTGACCACTTGCGCGGACGTTAGCGTGACTAAGAGCGATACACCCGACCCCGTGACCGTTGGTACAAACGTGACGTATACGATGACGATAACCAACAACGGCCCCGATATCGCGACTGATGTCGAATTGACCGATACGTTGCCCGGCGCAGTAACTTTGGTTTCGGCAACGCCGAGCGCGGGCACTTGCACGGGCACGAGCATCATTGTCTGCGACCTGGGAAGTTTGGCCAATGGGGCGAGCGCGACGGTGATCATCGTCGTACGCACGACTGCCATCGGAACTTTGACAAATACGGCGAGCGTAACTCTGGCAGAAACGGACACCGACCCGAGCAACAACGTCGAGCAAGAGCGCACCTCGGTAACGCTGCCGGATTTGGTCGTTAAAGCGATCAGCGCGGTCGCAGCGGCAATCCCTGGTTCTGCCATCGTCGTGAACGATACGACCGCCAATAATGGCAAGGTTGCCGCGGGCCCATCGACGACGAGCTTTTTCCTTTCGACGGACTCGAAATTCGATGCCGGCGATTTGCCGCCGCTGGGCAGCCGCGGCATTCCCGCGCTTTCTCCCAAGCAGAGCAGTGTTGGATCAACCACGCTGACGATTCCGTTGGCGACGGCGCCCGGTCGCTATTTCATCATCGGTGTTGCCGATACAGATAGCAGCGTATCGGAAATCAAAGAAAAAAACGCGAAGGCCCGAGCTTTAAACGTGACTTTGCCCGACTTGACTGTGCAGTCGCTGAGCGCTCCGTCGTCGGCTGCCGCGGGCGCCAACATCACTGTCAATGAGACAACCAGTAATAAAGCACCGGTACCGGCGGGTGGATCCACCACGGGTTACTATCTTTCCGTCGACGCAATTTTTGACGGTGCCGATGTGCTGCTTGGCAGCCGAAGCGTTGGCGCGCTAGCAGCGAAAGGGAAGAGCGCCGGATCGACGACCGTTACGATTCCATTGGGTACGACCCCAGGCAAGTACTTTTTACTCGCCGTATCTGACGCGGCGGGCGCGGTTGCGGAGGTCGTCGAAAGCAATAACGTCCGATCCAGGTCGATTACTATTACTCAGTAAGTCAGTGGTAGTTAGATCGAACCAAGGCTGGCTTCAGCACCGCCAAAGCGTTCGGCAACGCTTAGCCCGGCTATGCTCCAGTCGTAAATCACCCGCTGGATCGTCGTGGCGGTCGGCATTGTGCTTCACTTCGCGGCTTTGCTTCGAACAGGCGCAATAAGCTTTGGCAGGAGTTGAATTAGCCTGCAGCGATGATACATTTAGCCTAGCTTTAGCAGCGGAAACTCCAAAGATTTTTTGAAGGCCTCTCGGGAGCGATTCCGGGGGGTTTTTATTTACTAGGAGCTGAGAATATGGCAGACGCAAGCGTGCCGATGACCAGCAAAGGCTACCAATTTCTGGTGGAAGAGTTGAAACGCCTAAAAACCGTCGAGCGTCCGAAGAACATTCGTGAAATTGAAGAAGCGCGCGG
>DASXSW010000420.1:0-5270 GCA_036505755.1 Binatia bacterium
GCATGGGCTGTAATCTGCAAGCGGTTGTTGTCGGGATCGAATAGATAAATACTGCGCTCGCCTTCCGGTCTGAGCCCATCGGTGGCCCGTTTGTCGCCCTGCGTTCTGCCGCCGTGGCGTTCGACGAGGGCCACCATCGAGTCAAAATCTTCTTGCCGTACGTCCATCGCCATATGGCAGCCGCGCCCATGTTTTTTGCTTCGCTCCGACAGTTCTTCCACCTCAACCAGCCCGATCATTTGACCGTTTTGTACGGGAAACATCGTCTCATTGCCGCAAGCAATCGGCGCCGTTGTGCCCAAGACTTCCAAATAGAAGGTAAGCGCCTTTTTTAGATTGCGGGTTTCGAAAACCGTGTGGCTGATGCATTCGCTTACCGGTTCGGCGCGCCGCACGCAAAACTCCAGGTGATTGCCGTCGGGGTCATCAAAATAGATCGACCGCGCAAGCGGTTTGTCTTCGCTATGCTCCACGGGACTGCTAAACAAATGGTTCGCCGCCTTGAGATTCTGCTGTACCTGGTCGAAGCGTTGTGGCGAAACGCTGACACCGATTCGCGGCGCGGTGCTGGAAGAAGCTCCGGCGCTCACTCCGGGCAGGTGCAGGCCGATGATGTTCTCTCCGGCAAGCACATAGGTTTGACGCGCACTGCCATCGGGATTGCGCCGGGTGGTTTTGAACTTCAAGCCGAGAACGTCCAGGTAGAAAGCTTCATTCGCCGCCAATTCACGCACGGGAATGGCGATGTGGTCGATGGTTTCAACACCAAAACGAACTTTTGCAACCATGATTCAAATCCTCCGATACGCAATCGCTTTGCGGGTGTAGAAAATTACAAGAACGCTATCAACGGTCAATCAACCGGTTCTTGGCAAAAAATCGTAATTTTCTTTTCGCCTTTATTCTAACCAAGCTCCGGAAACGTGAAATTTCGTTTCCCTAAGCGTCGCGCGCCGCTTTTTTCGATTACGACCGTATCGCCGCAGCGGATCGAATCCGGCGCGTCCGAGGGCATGGCGCCGGGCTTGAGCACAAAAACATTGCCTTCGAGCAGCGGCAGATCGAGATGCATCGTGTACGTGGAGCCGCGGTAGATCTCGCCATCGATTTCCCCGGTGATCTGCGGCCGATCCTCGCCGATGCCGCGGCCATGGAGCAGCATTCCCTTGGGCGTGTGGCCGGCTTCGCGGACGAGCTTCTGATAGAAATTCACCACCTTCCCAAAGGATACTCCGGGCTTCATGAACTTTACCAATTCGTCGAAAACTTGCATGCTGACGTCGAAGGCCCGTTTGAGTTCCGCGGGAATTTTTCCCAGACATGCCGCCTGCACGGTTTGTGCGATGTAGCCGCCGTATTTCGCTTCCAGCTCAGTGTTAATCATATCGCCCGCCCGCAACGGCCGGTGGGGCGCGATACGACAGGCCCATGGAATGCCTGCGCCTGCGCCCCAATGGGTCATCGACGGATAGTCGCCGCCATTGGCGATGATCGTCTGCCAGATCGTCGCCACCATGTCGTTTTCCATCACGCCAGGTCTCGCCTTCGCAAGGATCGCCGCGACGACTTTATCCAAGATTTCCGCGGCGCGCTCGATCCAGGCGACTTCTTCAGGCCCCTTGACCGAACGGGCGTCTTGCAGCAGTTCCGTGGCGTTTTGAAATGTTGCCCTGGGGAACGCCGCTTTGACTTTCTCCAGTATTCCGGTGACGACGGTTCCTTCCGGCGCGCGCAGTAAGCCGCTCAAACCACTCACTCCGATCAGCGCTTGATCGAGCTTCAATTCCCTCAAGCGTTCTATAACCGGCTCGCCCCACGAACGTCGGCTCGGCCGAATATCCGTTACCCAGTCCTGCGCGATGCTCCACCATTCGACCTCATTGCCGCCGCGCACGAAAGCCGTCACCTCGCCCGAAACCGGAAACACTACGGCGACTTCGGTCTGATGGCCGCCGATATGCGTCAAATATCGCACATCGGCTTGAAACTGATCCCAGTGACTTTGATTGGGAAAGCCGACGATGGCGTCGAGCCGTTCGCGGCGCATGCGCTCGCGCACGCGGGACCAGCGACGCTCGCGCTCCGCATGGCTGAGCTTGGGTAACCCGAATCCTCTTTCGCCGCTGTTAATCATTGGCTCACGTCTCACTCTCTTTGATAATCGTTAGCATATAAAGTGTTGCGTGCAACGGTTTAAGCTCGAGCCCTAGCATTGGACAATTCCAGGTGATAGAGTTTCGCCCGTGCTGATCAGTGGCCTATTCAGCAAATCCTTGCAAAAACGTCCCCACTAGATCCTCACAAGAGGTACGCATATGCAATACCTAGCCATTTGTGAGGACGATCTATTGTTCCAGCTTATGCGCAACGTTGCCGCAGAGCAGGGAGAGGTCCGCTTTCTCGTCCCCAACGAAAAAATCGCCCGGGCCATTAAACGCCAAGGCGGCAAGGTCTGGCAAGGCGATCTGCTCAAACCAGAGACCTACAAGAAGGTCAAACTGCACTATGTCGACCAAGCGATCGTGTTTGTCCGCAACCCTGACCATCAGGAAGACATCTGCAAGCTGCTCCGAAGTCTGGACAAGAGGGTCTCCATCGTTTCGCTGACTTCCGACAGTAACGGCCATAGAGAGTCCACGGATCCATTGTTTCGCCATCTCCAGTTGGCCGATATCTTCGAGGAGTTTTGCGCGGTACAACTCCTCGACACGCTGAACATCAAGAAAGTCGAACGCATTCGCTCGCTCTTCGCCGACGGCAGAAAGATTCATATATTGCTGCAGCATGATCCCGATCCGGATGCCATTGGCAGCGCACTAGCTTTGCGTGAACTGCTCGGACGCAATCGTGCGACGACTCCTATTGTAACCTTTGGCAGCATCACACGGCCGGAAAATCTTGCCATGATTCGCTTGTTGGATATTCAAATTGACCAGATCTCCTACGAAGATCTGCACAAGGACGGCGCCCGTTTGGCTCTCGTCGATGTGCAACCACCCTATTTCGACCGGCCATTGGGAAGAGTGGATTTGGTAGTGGACCATCACCCCAAACGAACTTCATTCAAAGCGCGTTTCGCTGACTTGCGCAGCGGTTACGGCTCGACGTCTACCATCTTTACCGAATATTTGCGCGCCGCGGACATGGAACCGTCGCAACGGTTGGCGACCGCGTTAGTCTACGGCATCAAAACTGATACGCTGTTCCTCGAACGGGGCAGTAATCTCGCTGATCTAAGCGCCTTTAATTTTCTCTATCCCATTGCCAATAAAGCGATGATCACACGCATCGAGCGGCCGGCTTTGCCGAGGGAGGATCTCGAATCGTTAGGGCGCGCGCTGAGCCGGCTGCAAATCGATAACGGCCTGGCCGTCGTCCATATGGGCGATGTCAGCCGCGAGGACGTGATCCCACAGATGGCGGAGTTTTGCTTGCAAATCGAAGGCGTCGATTGGAGTGTGGTCTCCGGCCTAGTCAATGACCGCGTGGTGATTTGCGTGCGCAATGTCGGCTACGTCAAGAGCGCCGGCGACATCATGAAAAAGCTTTACGACGATATCGGCAGCGCCGGCGGCCACCGTGCCATGGCCAAAGCCGTTGTGCCGCTCGACCGTTTCAAGGATCGTTTCGGCGAAGTGAGCGAGAAAGTAATTCGCGAGGCGATGCTGCCGATGATTACTGACCGCGACCAGATCGAGCTTCAGCTGCACTAAACCCTCCGCCTTTCGACATACATTCCAACAATTGAAGATCGACGCTGGATATTCATGACCGGACGGAACCGATCCAAAAGCGTTCCTTGACAATTCCAACCCTGGCGGACTAAGGATGAAGCAAATGAATACTTCAAAGGGAGGTCTCTATGCCTAAGCTACGTCATTTGGCCATTCGGACGGAAGACACAGGAAAACTTGCGTCGTTTTATATGGACGTTTTCGAGATGCAGATGCTCCACAAGGCCAAGGAGGAAGGCGGGGCAATTTTTCTGACCGACGGTTATTTCAATCTGGCGATTCTGCCCAATAATGAGCAGAACGCGCCGAACGGTTTGTACCATTTTGGCTTCGAAGTGGAGAGCGGCGAGAAGATCGTCGACCGAATGAAAAAGATCAATCCGAACAAGTTGCCTAAGCCACGCCCCAATGGGCGTCCCTATGCCGAGACCCGCGGCTCCGATCCCGACGGCAACTATTTCGACATCTCGGAGCATGGCTTTGAAAATGTGGTGCCGCTGGGAGAGAAAAAAGCCTAGCCAATTGATCATTTCTCGTGGCGTTGGTCACTGGAATAGAATCGCAGCGTGGGCTACGAGGTCCATCGCTGCGGTTATTGCTGCTCGTGATGGTTGTCGCGTGGCCGACTAGCGCGGCTCCCCAGATTCGCAGCAATTTATCCTCCAGTGTGACCAGCGAGAGCATGACTCACGTCTGGGTGGCGCGGGATCGCGGCTTGTTCAAGAAGCATGGCGTCGACATGCAGTTCATCCTCATGCCGCGCAATCCCTTAGCCATCGCCGCTTTACTCGCCGGTGAGATCGACGCCGCGATCATCGGCCCCGGTCATCTTGTCAACGCCGGACTGAGCGGCGCGGAACTCGCCGGCATCGCCAACTTCAATCAGAAGCTAGACTTTCGCCTTAACACGCGCCCCGACATCAAGAAGCCGGAAGATCTGCGCGGCAAGCGGATCGCGGTGAGCGGTCCGGGATCGACGTCGCATCTGGTGTCGATGTTGGCGCTTCAAGGTCTCAATCTCGACCCCGTTCAAGCGAAGATAGCTTTTCTGACGATACCGGGGACTGAAATGAACCGGCGCTTGGCGCTCGAGAGCGGCAGTGTCGATGCCACCACGCTTAGAGGCGCGATGGGCGAGGTCTATGCCAACAAAGGTTACACCTTGCTTTATAACTTGAAGTCCGCCGGTGTGACCCTGCCACAGAACATGATGGTGACGACGCGGCGCACGGCGGCGACCAAGCCGCAGGTGATCGAAGGCTATTTGAAAGCCATGATCGAGGCGATCGCGATGATCAACGATCCAGCCAACAAGGAACTGGTAAGCCGGCTCTTGGCATCGAACCTGCGCTTGAGCAATCCGGCCGATATCGAGGAATCCTATCAAGCCGTGATCACCAACTATGAGCGTGCGCCGCACACCAGCGTGGAGGGAATGAAGCGGCTGCAAAAACTCTTGATCCAGCTCAATCCAAAGATCGCCGAGGTGCGGGTTGAGACGCTTATCGATGACTCTTTCATGAACAGGCTCGAAAG
>DASXSW010000421.1:0-6410 GCA_036505755.1 Binatia bacterium
CCGGCAACCAGGCACTGTGTCGAGTGGCTAATGCCCTGCGAGGATCGTGTCGTTCCATCGACACGGTTGCGCGTTTCGGCGGAGATGAGTTTGCGATGATCCTACCCGAAGCTGAAGAAACGGCAGCCCATATCGTTGCGGAACGAATCGCCAATCGCTTGGCACATGACCGTGACGGTCCAACGATCACCGTAAGCGTCGGCGTGGCTGTGTATCCGACAAACGGAAACAGAAAAGAATCACTGATGAATGCCGCAGACAGCGAATTGTACAAGGCCAAAGCCGCCGCCGTGCGGACATGAGTGTTGCTATAGCGGCCTATGCAAGCACAATTAAAAGTTCCGTCGGATTAACCGGGGGACGCAAGAAATATCCGCTTGACAGGTTACCTCGGGTTCATGATAGCTCGCACCGGCTCGGAGTGTCTCCGGTTATGGTCGTTTCAATAAGGTCGAAGGATAAAGCGCAGCCGCCACGGCGGCTCGCGGAGTTCCGTATGAGGAGCGCTGACCGAGTCCATTAACTGTTGAATTTCATAGGGTACGACGGGTTTGAAATACTTCGCAGTCTGGCACGAGTGCTTTGATATCGTAATCAGAAAATATCATACTGGCATTATTTGGTCCCGACGGTTTCTTTCACTCATCCTCTGATAGGTAGCTTTGCCCCACACCAGGGTGGTCAAAGAAAGCCCGTTGATTTTCGATAGGAGATATAGCATGCGCAAATGGTTTATTACCGCCGGCGTCGCAGTGATAGTCACGATTGCCATCGGTCTTGTGGCGCTGCTGAATATCAATTCTCTGATCAGGCGTAACAGAGCTTTTCTTCTCGAGCGAGCTGAACAAGCGCTTGGGCGAAAAATATCAGTAGGCGAGGTGGAAGCGACGCTTTTCACCGGCATCGGCGCGCGCCTAACTAGCTTCGCCATGGCCGATGACCCTGATTACTCGTCCGGAGACTTTGTGCGCGCGAAGGATCTGCAAATTCACCTGAGATTCTGGCCTCTATTGAAAAAGGAGGTGCAGGTTAAAAGGGTCGCCCTTCACGATCCGGTGATCCGCGTCGTCCGCAATCCTGACGGCAAGTTCAATTTTTCCACCATCGGCAAGAAAGATAAAGTAAAAAAAGAGGCCGCTGAAAAAGAAAAGAAAAAGGGAGCGCCCAAAGACGAGGGCGAATCGGCCTTTCTGATCTCCCTGGTCGATATCTCCGCTGGTGACATCCAATACATCGACAGAAAAGACAACACCGACTTACAACTATGGCAAATTGATCTCAAAGTGGAAGATTTTGATGTGAACCAACCTTTTACGGTGAAGCTGGCCGCGGCGGTTTATGACGATAAGCAGAACTTAAAGCTTACGAGCAAGGTCGGGCCGCTCCGTCCCGACGGCGATTTCAATCAGACCCCTTTGGACGGTGAGATCGATATTGATCCGCTCGACATGACGCGACTGAAGGCGGCTCTGCCGACTCTAAGAAACCTTCTGCCCAAAGATCTTGATCTCTCGGGCGTGTTTCGCATCAAAGATGTGAAATTCAAGGGAACGCTCAAAGATCTGCAAGCGAACGGTGAAATCGACGGCACCAACGGCACCATGCGTTACGGAAAAACTTTTCAAAAGGCGGCGGGCATTCCCCTGACGCTGGTCACCGATGCTCAATACGTCGGGGACAAACTGTCCATCCGCAAAGGGCGGCTCAAGCTATACACCCTGGAGCTTGCCTCCGCGGGAGACATTCAGTTTGGCGACAGGCCTGTGCTTAATTTATCGGTGAAGTCAGAGCCCGCATCTCTCGACGGCTGGGAGAAAATTCTTCCGGCGATTACGAGCTATCAATTGGCCGGCACAATGGATCTGCAGGCGACCGTTAGGGGAAAAGTCGGCAAAGGGGCGGCACCACAAATTCAGGGCACGTTGAACCTCAAGAAGGCCAGCGCCAAACCGCCCGAGTTTCCCAAGCCGATCGAGAATCTCGATACGAGAATCAATTTCACCGGTCAAAAAGCCGATATCAGCGACCTTAGCCTGAGCCTGGGAAAGTCGAGAATTCGCATCGCCGCGGCCATCGAGAAATTTTCGCCATTGACGTTGACTTACAAAATGTCAACGCCGGAGATCTGGCCAGCGGACTATCACGCGTCACTCTCTGAGGACCGCAAAGCGGATGTCATTCGCAACTTGCAGAGCGAAGGTCAGTTGACCATGGCAGGCGGCAATTTGATGTACCAAGGCAAGATGTCTTCGGCGGACGGCACGCTCTACAACGTTGCGTACAAAGGACTCGAAGCCACGCTTGCCCTGGCGGACAAGGTGGCCAATATCCGTAGCCTGCGGGTCAACGCGCTGAGCGGCACGGTACAGGTGGCTGGCGAGTATTCGTTTAAAGAGCCGGTGCCGCGTTTCTCCGTTATGTCGAAAGTGCAGGGCATCGACGTCAAAGAACTCTATACCGCTCTCGATCCGAAGGCTGAACGAGATCTGCGCGGGCGGATGAATGCCGACATGAAACTTGCCGGCAGCGGCAAAAACTGGGAAGAGATCAAACCGGCACTGCGCGGCCAAGGGGAAGCGGAAGTCGTGCAGGGTGCATTGCTTAACTTCAACATTGCCGAGAGCACGCTCGGCGGAGTTACCGGAATACCGGGGCTCACCAATATCATCAGTCCGTCGCTGCGCAAGAAATATCCGGAAACCTTTACGGCGAAAGACACGGAATTCAAGGAGTTGAAAGCGATTTTCGACTTGGCGGACGGCCGACTGAACGTCAAAGACCTGCGCATGTCGGCCGCCGAATTTTTAGTGCAGGGGAATGGCTGGGCAGATTTCACCCGCAAGATCGACTTTCGCTCCACGCTCTATTTTTCCCAGCGTTTGTCCGCCGACTTGAGCCAATCCACCCGTGAGATGAAATATCTTTTGAATAACCAGGGACAGCTCGAAGTGCCAATCGTTGTCAAAGGTAGATTGCCTAATGTGAAACCAAAGCCCGACACGAATTACCTGGCGCAGATGGCGCAGCGCGGCTTTATGCGCAAGGGAACCGACGATCTACAAAATCGTTTTCTTGGCCGCAAAGAGTCCCGTGGGCAGGAAAAAGACTCCGCCACACAGGAAGAGGATACGCCCTCTGACGGTAAGAAAAAGAAGCGAAGCTCGACTGAAGACATGATTCGAAAAGGCCTCGAAGGTTTGTTCAACCGTTAAATCGCCGGCGATCGCGTTTGCACGCGGTCAGAAACTCAGAGAACGTCAACAACGTCGACCGTGGCGGTTTAGCATCGATTCGTGAGGCGCGAGGAATCGAGCAATTGTTCCTACAGCGCCCGTTCCTAGCCTGCATTCACTGACTGTACGGAAAAACCTCCAGATATTTTCTGGGTCGAGGGAAAATCTAACGAACTCACTATCCACCGGCTAGCGTAAGTGGTTATTACAATGAAGAACTCATCTCTGGCACGCGATTTGTTTTGATACATTGATCACGGGGGATTGAAACGATCGCTTGTGGTGGGAGATTTTGATCGCGCTCACTGTCCTTGATTTCACAGTCTGTTCAAGCATGAAGCTGCTTATCATTACCGCTGCAACAGTTGGACTTATTGCGCTTTGCGCGGTATGGAGCTTCGCCGCGGAACCAAACAAAAAACGCCCGACACTGAACGTCGCTCGCCAGAGGGCCCCCGCCACCGCAGACATGAAACTGGTCGCCACGCGAAAGATGCTTATCGAGCGAAAAAGGGCGTCTCGCGAGCATTTGAGAAACTCGCTTTCGCTCTATGAGGAGCTATTGCAAACGCAAACCGCCGATTATGAGCTAAAAAAGGAATTGTACCAGTGGGATTTGATTTCGAAAGCCGAACTTGAAAACAGCGAGCGCGCGATGAGCAATACGCGGCTCGAAATAGAACAAATCCGTCAATGGATTGCTGAAGATGATGTCGCCCTTTTGCTTACTGAAGAAGCTGCACAAGAGGAGTTGGCTCGACTTCCACCATTGCCTCTGGGAGGTTACGACGAAACCACCACTTTGATTCGTTACAACGGACCGGCGAATTGGTCGCTGGCCAGGGTACAAAAAGTTGCTACATTCTATCGCGCCCGATTTGGCCGCGCGCTGCCGATCAGCGCAATGGGTCAATCAGCCACCCATGATCGCATGGGCTTGGATCATCGCGAGGCTCTCGATATTGCTGTGCAGCCGGGGAGCGCGGAAGGCCGCGAGTTGATGGCGTACTTACGAAGGACCGGTATTCCCTTCATCGCTTTTCGCGGTAAAGTACCAAGCATGTCGACCGGCGCCCATATTCACATCGGCAGGCCTTCCCCGCGCATTATAGAAGTCAAACATCGATCGCCGCATCCCGCCACCCAAAACAAAATCGCCGAGCATGGATGATGTACCGACCTGTTTAGCAACCAAACTTCGAGCTCGAGCTCGCTCGAGCTCGCCCCTGCCGCTTGTTCACGCTTTCATCGTCCCCGAGGATGTCTTTTGTTGCGCGGCTCACCGAGCCCCGTGGCAGACCAAGCGCGTTGGAAGCCTGAATTTTTTCGTACGTAAAACAAATCCGGCGCATATGCGAAACAATTAGAAGTGCGGGCCCGGGTTATTTCTGGCACACGCATTGCTACATATCCTGTCAGTAATGCTGCATTTTTCACTCGCGGTTACGCAAAGGAGGTTTCCGAAATGATTCGCAAGTTAGCCTCAGGTGAGTATCGATTGTATGCGCCGAAGAAAGATAAAACTGGAAAACGGTGCAATCACAAGTTCGGCACTTTCAAGACTCGGGCAGCAGCCGAGCAGCATGAGCGAGTAATCCAATACTTCAAACGACGCTTCTGAGAGCAAGCCTTGACCAGTATTTTAATAGCGCCGAAGCGCAGTTATCCCTGCTGAATGCAGCGGGCGATCTCGCTTACGATCCTAATCCTAGCGGTCATGACTCGTGTCGAATGGGACGGTCCTATCAACGATCCTGATGCGTATTGGCCGCGCCGTGCATCTGATCGGCCTCGAACAAAGTCCTTACGCTGCACCCGAGAGGGCATGTTTTCACAAAGATCAACATGAAAGAGGAAAGGAGATGACTCACAGATGATACGTAAGTTAGCCTCGGGCGAGTATCGACTTTATTCGCGGAAGAAAGACCGATCTGGAAGGCGTCGCAATCTGGGCACTTTCAAGACGCGGTCCGCAGCGGAAAAACACGAGCGGGCGGTTCAGTATTTCAAACGCCACGGCTAAAGTGCCGGCTGCTAACTGGGATCAAGGAGCGAGCAAACTGTTCAGCCGGCGGGTCAAAATTCGCCATGGTCGCGGCAGAACTCCGCCCTTTTTTCCTCGACGTTAAGACTGAATTTTCTCTTGGCCCAGTAAGAATTGCCTCAGATAGCCTTATAAGCGAACCGTTTCATTTTCTGGGTGTTCTTGCCCTCGATACGAAGGAGCCCGGTGGCCGCGACGCGTTTGGGTGAGTGGACGTTGCCCTCGTTGTAAATGTGCGCCATTCCGGGCTTTAGCGTATAGACTTTGCCACGCCGTACTGTTCCTGGCTTGCCTTCGGCTGCAGGCTCGAGGACTTCCCAGTCGCTCATCTCGGTTTCGCCGAACGCTTGGCCGTAAATCGCCCAGGACGATCCGTGATCGTGCGGATTCGCTTCCCGGGCGTCGCGGTTCACGTGCGCACAGATGCAAAAACCGAGCTCCGGATCTTCGTAGATTACCTGACGATCCGGCGTGTTATCGTTGACATAGGATGCAATGAAAGTTTTATCTTTGAGCGCCTCTTGCACCAAATTGCGTATCTTCTCTCTGCCTGTTGGGCTGGGATCCTCTTTGAGAATCCGGTGACATTCCGAGGCAAATGATTCGAGGGTAAAACCCATGGCAACTCTCCTTTTTATAAATACAAATCGATCTCAATGAGCTTTAACAAAATAATGCAATCATCGTCAACGTCGTGGATATCCGAGAGCGAGCTTGCTCACAGTGGCGGCCATGGTGGTGTAAAAGCTCAGCGAGCCCTCTTTGCGCGCCCGGTCGACAGTTTTCTCGTCAGGCGCGCATAGAGCGGAAAAAAAAGCAGCCAAGGAGCGAAGCGGCGAAGACACTGAGCCGCGTTATTCGCATGTCAATCACTTGCCTGCCAAATTGCGGCGATCGCAGCCGCGGCAGCGATGTCGAAGTGGGTTTGTTCCATGAGCTTCAACGCCAATTCGTGGAGCTCCCGGTTGCGCGAACCGACGCAGTCCTTTAAAACGACGGTGTCGTAGCCCAAATTGCGCGCGCTGCGGGCGGTGCCTTCGATGCCGCCTTCGGTGGCAACACCGCCAATTAGAATTGTTCGCACGCCGTTGCTTCGCAACATGAGATCAAAGTCAGTGCCGACGAAACCATCG
>DASXSW010000422.1:0-3184 GCA_036505755.1 Binatia bacterium
TGCAGTGGGATGAGCACGACAGCTTCAGTCTGCCGGCCTGGCGCTGGCACGCGCATAAGAATATCTCGCAAACCGAACCGGCCATTCTGTTTTCAGTCACCGATCGACCGCTCCTGAAGATGACCGGATTGGATCGGGAGGAGAATGGGTAACTAATGCGCGACAATTCGATCTGTGTTTGCGGGTGTATTACAATCGCCAAGCATTTCTCCTCTTGCGGGAACGATTGGAACAATTTGAGCGGCTGAATGTTTTGAACGGGTTATTTCATATCGTTACATCGTCAATCTTCTGTACAGCTGCGGCAACCGGTGCGGCAACAGACTGACGTCGGCGAGCACTTCGTAGCTGAAGTCATCCATCATAGCACGCAGATAATCATTCCCCTCCTTGTCGACCGTCAGACAAAAGGGATGGATGCCCTCGCGGCGTGCTTCAACAAACGCCATGCGCGTGTCCTCCACTGCGTACGCCTTTTCCGCGCTGTCTTGCGAATAGCCGCGGTCCTGCGGTCGCCCATCGCTGATTAGGAAAAGAAACTTCGAGCGCGTTTGTTGCTGCCGTAATTTCGCGGTTGAATGACGGATCGCCGCGCCCATTCGCGTCGCGTGCAGCGGGCCGACCCGGCTAAAACGTTTCGCAATGTCCGGATTAAACTCTTCCTCGATATCCTTGATCACGTAAAATTCGACGTTTTCACGTCCATGACCGGAAAAGCCGTAAACGCCGTAGCGGTCGCCGATCGCTTCGATTGCGTCCATCATCAGCACGATAGCCTCTTTTTCAACGTCGATGATGCGCCGCTGCTGCCGCACGTCCTGCTCCGGAAGCACGGCCCCGCTTGATCTGCCAATGGCCTCGCCCGTGGAGCCGCTCATATCGAGAAGAAACGCCACCGCCACGTCGCGCTCGAGCTTTCGCTGGCGCCAAAAGATTTTCTCTGCCGGCGTTACACCGACGCGCAAATCGGTCAGCGCCTCGATGGCGGCGTCTAAATCGTGCTCCGCGCCATCCGGCAGTCGTTTTTCTTTGTGGTACAATTCGGGCGCGACTAGTTCAAATTCGCCGCGGATTCGTTTCACTAGGGGCATGTAATTCAACAAAGTCTCCCGATAAAAATTTAGGTCGCCCACCGGCATGATTTTTTCGTACACCCGGCACCAGCTGCTCCGGTATCGGTTCACGAAAACATCCCACTCGTCATAAACGAACGTGCCAGGTTGCAACGCCGTCAGCGGACCCGCATCGTCGTCGGCCTGCGTCGACGGACGCTGATGAACGCTTTGCATCCGCGGATGACGACGCTCGAGTTCGCGCATTAAATTCTGCACCAACTGTTCGGATTGCGGGTCCTCTTGTTCGCCCTCTTCTTCCGAATCACGCGGGGTTGGTACTCTTTGGCTGCGCAGCAGAGTCGCGAGTTCTTCGGGAGTCAAAGATTTGCGCCGTTCGCGCGCGTTGATCTGTGCTTGGGTTAACAGCTGCGCCAGCTCCGGCCTGAATTCGCCGCGATAGTCCACGCCTTGAGGCGAAACGTACTCTCGCTCCCGGCCGATGAGTTGCGGCAGCGTTTCAACGGCAGCATTCGAATCGTTATCCCCCCAATGGTTTGAACTGCTTGAGCGTTTTGAACGGCTTGAACTCTCTTCCCCGGTTTCTAAAAGTACAAACTCGTTCTCATCGAGATAGTCATTCTTGATCTTTGCCAGTCGAGCGTAAATCCGCAGGGTCGCCTCGGCGGCGTCTTCCACGGTGGCGCCATAATCGCTTATCAATCGAACCATCCTATCAATCTCTCGAGCGACCTTTTGCTGTTTCACGGGGACTTTCACCCCGCTTTTTTGGCCCAAACTTACGCGAATCATGAACTCGAGCAGCGCCTCACGCGCTGGCAGGAAAACTAATTCTTGCCGCAGTCTCAAAGCGTGGGCGCGCATTTCATGATACGCCTTCGCAATGCCGCGGTACTCGCTCATGATATGCGCTTCCACGCGGCTGCTTTCGATGATCGAAAACACATCCAGCGCCAAATGTTTGTTGGGAAAAAGCCGAAAAAACCGGGTCAGTTCCGTCACGCTCGGACGATCGTAGTGACCTTCGTGACCATGATCGTGCTCGTGATACCCCGGCGGCGCAGTCAGCTTTGGCCGCAGATCATCGAACCTCGCCGATGGCCGGTCGAACTGAAACTCAAAGCTGCCGAACTCCAGATGCCCCGCCTGCTGCGTGAGCATCACTTTCAAAAAGTTGAAGTTGTCGGATGGAGCCTCGAACCGTCTTACAAACGCGGGTAAAAAAATCGACGAGCCGTCGCTAGTCGCCACGTCGTCCTTCAACCAACCGATGTTCTTGTCGATCAGCGGCTTGAGGTCGTGGAGATCAACACTTCGCCCGGTCAGCGCCTGGCAATAAAGCCGCAGCATCTGGCGTATTGGCGCCAGTTCAACGGCGGGTGAATCAGTAACCGACATGTCAACGATTAGCCGCGAAAAACGCAAAGGGCACAAAGTGACGGGCGAGGCTCGTCATCCCGAGCAAATGCGAGGGATCTAAGAAAGATTTCTCCCTTCGGTCGAAATGACAAGAATCGACTCTTGAACCCTTGCGCGAGGCATTTCAAATTCTGATCGCGGTTTTGCCGTGCCGTGCCTTTTCCCGTTACAGGTTTCATTGTGTTGCACCGAGACTAATCGCAAGGAAAAAACTCTTTTGCGTACTTTGCGTTCTTTGCGGCTAAATTTTTTCCAATAATCACGGAAATATTGCCGCCACCACTTCGTCGAGAGCCTGCTGCACGTGCGGGTCGTCGGTAACACCCCAAGTGATCGCGACATGACACGCCCGGCGCGGGGTAATGCCTTCTTTGATCAACCGTCCGGCGTAGATCAGCACGCGCGTGCTGGCGCCTTCTTTGAGCCCGTGCTCTCGCAGATTACGCACCTTATGGCCGATCTTGGCGAGCTGCCGAGCAATCTCTTCTTCGACCCCGGATTCATGAGCGATAATCTTAGCTTCGCGCTCCGGTTCCGGAAATTGGAATTCGAGCGCGATGAAGCGCTGGCGCGTGCTATGCTTGAGATCTTTGAGGACATTCTGATAACCGGGATTATAAGACACGACAAGCAGAAAAGTGTCTGCGGCCTCGACCACTTCGCCAAGCTTGTCGATCGTAAGCAAACGCCGG
>DASXSW010000423.1:0-5019 GCA_036505755.1 Binatia bacterium
TCACGTTCGAGCGCTTCAACTTAGACGACTCCAAAGATCGTTGGAGGAAATATTCATGAGCCGGTGGCCTTTGGTAGCTGAACAATTAAACGAGATGGTCAACCAATGGTACGAGACGCCGGAAATTCGCCGAATGTTGACCGTGCCACTGACTCCGACACGCCTCGCCTTTCGTCACTTGCATATGACTTTTTTTGGCAATAACCGGCGCGATTGTTGGGCTGCGGTCGCCTGCACGGCTCCCCTCGACGTCAAGCGTGCCATCTGGGAGCACGAAAAGGACGAGCTAATTTATGATCCGCGTATGGGTAAAGCTCATGTGACGGAAGAAGACTTGGGCAGTAACAAAGAGTCCGACATGATCCCCGGCGCGCGATCGGCGTTTTATGCCTGGCTTTACTGCGCGCGCGAGAAACCCTGGCTCGAAGGTCTCGCCTGCTCGCACATTCTCGAACGGCGCAATAACGACCAGATCGTCAAAGGCGGCACGCTCACACAGCGCTTGGTGAAGCGGCAAGAACTAGAGCTAGGAATCAAGAAGAGAGACCAGGACATCAACACCCAAGTTCATTTGGTCGCGGATGTTGATCACTCGGCATTGCTCGATGAAGTATTCACGCGTTACGTCGTTGATGAGCTGACCGCGCAGCAAGTGCTCCGCGGCGCCGAAGAGTCACTCGCCATTGAACGCGGTTTTCACGGCGCGGTGGCCACGGCGATGGCGGAATTAGATTAAGGCAAGAGTTTCGGGTTCTGGGTTTCTATTTCGTGTTGGATCGCGAGCCATTGGTTGTTGGGGTGGGCGCGGAAGATTTACCTCTTCCCCCTTTGACGGGGGAAGATTGAGATGGGGATGCCAGTGAAATCGAATAGCACCCCTACCTTGGTCCTCCCCCGTCGAGGGGGAGGAAAATCGGAAGGGCAACGGAGCGCATCCGGCAAGTTAGCGAGAATTTGAAAATGGAAATTCGTTACGGCCTGATCAGCGCCGACTCCCACGTCGTCACCGAGCCGAACGCTTTTCTTAGCCGGATGGCAAAAAGCAAATTCGGCGAGCGCATCCCGCAAATCAAAGAAGTCGACAACAAAAGCGCCAAAGTCGAGCGCTGGGTCGTCAACGGCCGGCCGCTCCGCACCCGCGGGGTGTGCAACTGCCCCGCGGTGATGGGCGATCCGCTGCGCAATGCCTATCCACAACGTTGGGAAGAAGTTCCCGCGAAGGCTTACATTCCCAATGAGCGCCTCAAGGCTCTCGATGCCGATGGCATCGACGCCGAGGTTTTGTTTCCCAACGACCCGAGCTCGTTTCATCAATACAACGATCCCGAGTTCGAGCTCGCTTGCGTGCAAGCCTACAACGACTCACTCGGCGAACTAACCCGCGCGAGCCAGCGCTTTATTTCCCTCGCCATGGTGCCCTTGCTCTGCGGCATGGAAAGCATCGTCGCGGAAGTGAAACGCGCGGCCAGCAACGGCCACCGGGGCATCGTCATGTTCGCGCTGCCGAGTCTGATGGTCGAATCTTTGCCGCACATTAGCGAATCCTATTGGTATCCGTTGTGGGCAGTTTGCCAGGAGCTCGTAATGCCGGTTCACTTTCATGCATCTGCCGGGCTCGCGCGCAAGCTGACTTTTCCCGAGTGGGACGGCTACACACCATATCAGCAGCACGCCGCCTTCACCGTGCCGACCTCCGCATGGCCGGCTCAGATTGTTCCGAACCTTGTCTTCTCGGGGATTGCCTACAAGTTTCGCCGGTCGAAATGGGTCTTCGCCGAAACCGGCATCGGCTCAGTGAGCTGCGTCCAATCCGCCTGCGATCACGAATGGGAGCGGCGGCAACTCTGGCGCCACGGATTGGAACAGCGCCCGAGCGAGCTGATCCGCCGGCAGGTCTACGTGAATTTCTGGTATGAGCAAGCCGGCATCGCGCTGAGACACAATGTCGGCTTGGAAAATATCATGTGGGAGTCCGACTACCCGCATATCGCATCGACTTATCCCGACTCGTGGAAGTTCGTCGAGCGATCGTTGCAAGGTGTGGCCGACAATGAGCGCAAGAAGATGTTGTATCAAAATGCGCAAGCGCTGTACCGGCTTTGAGAAATGGAAGCACGCGACTGGATTCTCAGTTGCGTCAATGTATCTGCAACTCGTTCACCACGAAGGACACGAAGAGCACGAAGGTAAATAACACTTTGATGGACTTTTACCTGAATTCTTCGTGTCCTTCGTGCTCTTCGTGGTGAAATAGTAGGTTTTCAAAAGAGTCAGCATGACGTTGACGAACCGCATAATCAGCGCGGTCGATCGCGTCGTCGAGCATCCCGAAGTGTGGACGCGGCGCTTATCGAAATCGAAGTGGGGCGAGCGCGTTCCACACATCGAACGCGGTGCTGACGGCGCCGACGTATGGGTCGTCGACGGGCGAATCATTCCGCTTTCAGATATTGCCCAAGTTGGTGCGGTGATGCCTGACCACGCGAAAATGCCGGCGCGATGGGACGACATCGATGCATCTGCCCATCTCCCGGCTGAGCGAATAAAGGCGATGGATAGAGACAGCGTCGACTACACCGTTCTTTATCCCAGCGTCGCTGGATTCTCGGGCGAAACTTTTGGCGCGATTAACGATCCCGATTTAGAGCTCGCCTGCGTGCAGGCTTACAACGACTGGCTCATCGAAGAGTGGACCAGGACGAACAATCGCTTCATTCCTCAGTGCATCGTGCCGCTCTCGCCCGTCGATGCAACCGTCAGTGAAATCGAACGCGCCGTCGCCCGCGGCCACCGCGGCGTCATCTTTCCCGCCGAACCGATGCACTTGCGCAACCTGCTCCACATCAACAGTTCTGCATACGATCAGGTCTGGGCAACTTGCCAAGAGCTCGACGTGCCGCTGTGTTTTCACGCCGGCTCAGCACCCCAGCTACAGTTTCCGTTGGCTCCGAACTTGGCGCCGGAATTGGCCGCGGCGTTTCAAGCGGTGATTCGTCCCGCTAGCGCCGTGTTCGATCTCTCCAACATTCTTTTTTCACGTATCCTGCTGCGCTTCCCAAAACTCAAGGTCGTCTTCGCCGAGAGCACCATCGGTTGGGGCACCTTCTTGCTCGAATACGCCGACCATCAGTACGAGCAGGATCACTGTAATTATGAGTTGAAACCGTCCGAGATGTTTCACCGCCAGTGTTATCTGACCACTTGGTACGAGCCGGTTAAAATTAACTCGTGCCATATCGGCACGGATCGTATTCTCTGGGCAACCAACTTTCCGACGGCGAATTCCACTTGGCCGGACAGCCGGCAGTTTGCCGAAAAGTGTCTAGCGGGTATGCGCGCCCGTGAGCAAGAGCAGATCCTGTGCGACAACGCAGCAAGGCTTTATAAGATCGATGGGAGGAATGGAACGCTGGAATAGATGGCAGAGCATTCTGAAATTTCGTTGCCTCATCATCCTTGCAATTTATCGCAGTGCATCATGTCCTTTATGTCCAAGATGGACTTACCCTTCTCGAATCAAAGTTCAGCGAAGAATTTCCGCACTGGACAACAGCGCAGTTCCCCCTTTGAAAAAGGGGGACCGAGGGGGATTTGCTCGCCGGCGGACTTTAAATCCCCCCAATCCCCCATTTGCCAAAGGGGGGTATCAGAACGTAACGCCGGGAAATATTCAGCGACCTTCAGAAATACGACGCTCTTCACCCTACTGCTTTGGAGTGTCATCGCGTATGGCGCGGAATCTCAGTTGCCTCTGTTTCGCCTCGGTTACAGCGGTGCCGGCATCGCCCAGAATCTAACCTACGTTATCGACAAGAGCGGCCTTTGGAGCAAACACGGCATCGACGTGCGCAGCATTTACTTCAACAGTGGCTCGATCATGGCGCAGGCGCTGGTCGGCGGCGATATCGATGTCACCGATTCCAACATCCCGACGATGCTAAATCTCAAAGCTTCGGGCGTGCTGGACGTGAAGATGGTTGCGGTGTGGATGAATAAGATTCTGCCGAGCTTCATCGCGCGTAGTCCGATCAAGTCTCCCGCGGAGCTCAAAGGTAAGAAAATCGGCATCAGCCGTTTCGGCTCGTCCTCCGATTTCATCACACGGCTCTTGATGCGCTATTGGAAGCTCGACCCGGAAAAGGATGTGACGATCATTCAATCAGGCGGCAACGACTCGGTTCGGATGGCGGCATTGATCGGCGGTCATCTCGACGGCGCGCTGATCGGCTCCCACGACGTGCCCAGGCTGCTCGAATCGAACTGTTGCAACAACCTGGCCAATCTCGAAGAGCTGCCCATCGATTATTCTCGTTTCGGTATCGCCATACCAACCTCGGTCATCAAAACTCGCAGAGATCACGTGCGCCGTTACCTGCAGGCGCTGATCGAAGGCATCTACGTTTACAAGACTCGACCCGAGCTGCCGATCGCTTTGCTCAAGCGCGAAGGCGTCAAAGACGCCGAACTCGGATATCAAAAAATCATCAAGGCACTGATCGAATATCCGGTGCCGGAGGAAAAAGGCATCCAAGTGGCGCTGGACTCCATCGGTACGCCCAAAGCCAAACAGGCCCAAGCAAAAGACTATATCGACACGACGATCCTCGAAGAAATCAAGAAGAGCGGTTTTGTCGACCGGCTGTATGGGAGATAAAAGTCGCAGTTTTAAAGAGGTCCGACGGTGTCTGCAGGGTTCGTACGGCACGGCAGCCGTGCCCGTACACGTGCCAAAACAAATGGAGAATATCAGATGACTACTTCGGAGGAATGGCAACTCAATCCGTATTTGGGCTGGCAGCGGCAACAAGGGATACCTATCCACACCGGGTTTTTTATCGAAGACCTGAGAAAGTTCCGGTGGGGTACTGGAAGGCGCGCAACGCCAACGGCGCGTTCATCAATCTGTCCAACGCGGTGGTCAACGATGCCGTGGTTTTGGAAATCCCGCGGGGCGAGAAGACCGTGCCGCGCCGCCAACTGTTCGACGAGTCGGTGATGATCGTCGACGGCCAAGGAGCG